>PKWQ01000382.1:8917-9160 GCA_003133265.1 Acetobacteraceae bacterium | reverse complement strand
CGCCTCCTCCTCGCTCAGGATCGGCGCCACCAGCGTGGCGATGTCCACCTTGGGGTCCGACATCGGGGTGATCACCGCGCGCAGTTGCTCGGCCGTCATGGTCGGGAAATCGCCCTGCAAATTCACCACGATGTCGTGCCGGCCCTGCGGGTCCAGCGTCGACAGCGCGGCATGCACCCGGTCCGAGCCGGAGGGCAGGGAGGGATCGGTCAGCACCGCGATGCCGCCGGCGGCGCGGACGGC
>PKWQ01000382.1:0-8900 GCA_003133265.1 Acetobacteraceae bacterium | reverse complement strand
CAGTTCGGGGTGGCCAGTTCGGGGTGGCCAGTTCGGGGTGGGTTGAAGGCGCGCGGCGGTTTCCCTATGGTGCGGCGCACCTTAGGTAGCCACAATGCCGTGTGCAACGGCAGGGGGTCGATGTGGGTCGGCCTGATCGTTCGTAACCGGCTTCTATTCTTGTTTCTGGGAAAGTACACGTCGCATGGACACGATGGAGATCAACAAGGGCATTGCCGCGATTCTGGTCGCGGGTATCGCCTTTTTCGTCACCGGCATGATCAGCGACGGTCTGGTTCGCACCCATCCGCTGGAACACAGCGCGATCAAGATCGAAGGCGCGGCAACCACGG
Source organism: Acetobacteraceae bacterium (assembly GCA_003133265.1). Lineage (GTDB taxonomy): Bacteria > Pseudomonadota > Alphaproteobacteria > Acetobacterales > Acetobacteraceae > PALSA-911. The sequence continues at coordinate 8,568 of PKWQ01000382.1, read as the reverse complement.
CCCCCGCCGCCGCCCCCGAGGCGGCGAAAGAGGAACTCGCCCCGATCGCCCCGCTGCTGGCGGCGGCCGATCCGGCGGCCGGCGAGCTGACGGCGAAGAAGGTGTGCGCCGCCTGCCATACCTTCATCGAGGGCGGCAAGGCCGGCGTCGGCCCCAACCTGTATGGCGTGGTCGGCGGCCCGGTGCGCCACATGGCCGGGTTCAAATACTCCGACGCCATGCAGAAGCATGACGAGCCCTGGTCGTTCGAAGCGCTGAACGTATGGCTGAAGAAGCCGGCGGCGTACGCGCCCGGCACCCGGATGGCGTTTGCCGGCATCAACAGCGACAAGCAGCGCGCCGACGTGATCGTGTATCTGCGCAGCCTGGCGAAGGAGCCGGTGGCGCTGCCGAAATAGGCCGCGCCCATGACCGACACGCCATGACCGAAGCGGAGGTGAACCGGCTGGTCGCCGCCGCGGGGGCCGCGGCGGACGTGGCGGGCGCGGTGCTGCGCCCGTTCTTCCGCGCCGGACTGGACGCGGACCTGAAGCACGACGCCAGCCCCGTCACCATCGCCGACCGCGATGCCGAACAGGCGATGCGCGCCGTGCTGGCCGAGCTTTTTCCCGATCATGGCATCCTGGGCGAGGAATTCGGCCTCGATCGCCCCGCCGCCCGGCTGCGCTGGGTCATCGATCCGATCGACGGCACCCGCGCCTTCATCACCGGCCGCCCGGTGTTCGGCACGCTGATCGGCCTGCTGGACGGCGATACGCCGATCCTCGGCCTGATCGACCAGCCGGTGACCGGGGAACGCTGGCTTGGGGTCGCCGGACGACGGACACTCTTCCGTGGTCCGTTCGGCGGCCGGATCGGCACGCGCGCCTGTCCCGTCCTGGATCGGGCCGAACTGTCCTGCACCAGCCCGGAGATGTTCGGCGCCGATCTGCCGCGCTGGGCGCGCCTGTCGGCGGCGGCGCGGCGCACCTCGTTCGGCGGCGACTGCTATGCCTACGGGCTGCTCGCGCTCGGCCAGATCGACGTGATCGCCGAGGCCGACCTGAAGGTGTGGGACTGGGTAGCGCTCGCCCCGGTGATCGAGGGCGCGGGGGGACGCATCACCGACTGGTCCGGTGGTAAGCTGTCCGCTCACGGTGACGGTCGCGTGCTTGCCGTGGGCGATCCGGCCCTGCTCGCACAGGCCATCGCCCTGTTGGCGGAGTGATCGCGCAGTTCGGAAGGAGACCCTCAGTGCTGCGTGTCGTGCTGCGTGCCATTGTCCTGGCTGTCGTGTTGCTGCTGGCCCCGCTGGCGTCGCGGGCGGCGGACGTCACCCGCAGCTACGGCTTCTCGATGGCCGGCAAGCTGGAACTGCCGGCGAATTTCGCCCATTTCCCCTACGCCAACCCGACCGCGCCGAAGGCCGGCGAGGTGGCGCTGTCTGCTGTCGGCAGCTTCGACAGTTTCAATCCCTTCATCGTCCGTGGCGCCGCCGCCGACGTCACCCGGGTCTATGACAGCCTGCTGCGCGCCTCCGCCGACGAGGCCAGCACGTCCTACGGCCATCTGGCGGCGACGATCGAGCTGCCGGCCGACCGTAGCTGGGTGGCGTTCGAGTTGCGGTCGGAGGCGCGGTTCAATGACGGCACGCCGGTCACCGCCGAGGACGTCGCCTGGACCTTCAAGACCCTGCGCGAGAAGGGACGGCCGTTCTACCGGCAGTATTACGCCGACATCGCCGACGTCGTGGTCGAGGGGCCGCGCCGGGTGGTGTTCCACTTCAGGACCAACCGCAACCGCGAGCTGCCGCTGATCCTGGGCGAGATGCCGATCCTGCCCGAGCATTGGTGGACGAACCGCGACATCGGCAAGCCGCTGACCGACCCGCCATTGGGCTCCGGCCCGTACCGGGTGGGAAAATTCGAGTTCGGCCGCTCGGTCGCCTACCAGCGGGTCCCCGACTGGTGGGCGCGCGATTTGCCGACCGGCAAGGGGCTGGATAATTTCGACGTGATCCGCACCGAGTATTTCCGCGACGCCACCGTGGCGCTGGAGGCGTTCAAGGCCGGGCAGATCGATTTCCGCCAGGAGAACATCGCCAAGCAGTGGGCCACCGCCTACGACTTCCCGGCGGTGCGCGGCGGTCGGGTGAAGCTGGAGGAAATCCGCCACCATCTGCCGACGGGGATGCAGGGCTTCGCCTTCAACACGCGGCGCGCGCTGTTCAAGGATGCGCGGGTGCGCAAGGCGCTGGCCTGGGCGTTCGATTTCGAGTGGGCCAACCGCAACCTGTTCTACAACGCCTATACCCGCACCAAGAGCTATTTCAGCAACAGCGAGCTGGCATCCTCCGGGCTGCCGCAGGGCGCGGAGCTGGCGTTGCTGAACCAGTACCGCGACAAGCTGCCCGCCAGCATCTTCACCGAGCCGTTCGCCCTGCCGGTCACCGACGGGTCGGGCAACAACCGCGAGGAACTGCGTCAGGCGCTGGCGCTGCTGAAGCAGGCCGGGTTCGTGGTGCATGACCGCCAGCTGGTCGGCCCCGACGGCAAGCAGGTATCCTTCGAGATATTGCTGTCCGAGCCGGCGTTCGAGCGCGTCGCCCTGCCCTACGTGCAGACGCTGGCCAAGCTGGGGATCGACGCGCGGGTGCGTACCGTCGATCCGGCGCAGTATCAGCGCCTGACCGACAGCTTCGATTTCGACATGGCGGTGGCGGTGTTCGGCGAGAGCGTCAGTCCGGGCAACGAGCAACTGGGTTACTGGACCTGCGACTCCGCCAAACAGGAAGGCAGCGACAACATCATGGGCGTCTGCGATCCGGTGGTGGATGCGCTGGTCGGCAAGCTGATCGCGGCGGACGATTATGCGCAGCAGGTGGTGGCGGCGCAGGCGCTGGACCGCGTGTTGCTGGCCGGCTGGTACGTGGTGCCGCACTGGCACACCCAGTCGCTGCGCGTGGCCTACTGGGACCGCTTCGCCCGCCAGCCGGGCGAGATCCGCACCGGGCTCGACTTCGACGCCTGGTGGATCGATCCAGCCCGCTCCGCCGCGATCGAAGCGGGCAAGCGGGGCGGCAACTAGATGGGCGCGTATCTGCTGCGCCGGCTGCTGCTGGTGATCCCCACTCTGTTCGGCATCATCGCCATCAATTTCGCCGTGGTGCAGTTCGCCCCCGGCGGCCCGGTGGAACAGATGATCGCCGAACTGCGCGGCAAGGGCGAGACCGCCGGGCGGATCACCGGGGCCGGGGTCAGCGAGGCCTCGACGCCGAGCGGCACCACCTATCGCGGCGCGCGCGGGCTCGATCCGGCGGTGGTCGCCGACATCACCAAGATGTTCGGCTTCGACAAGCCGCCGCTGACCCGGTTCCTGGACATGGTGAGCAGCTATCTGCGCTTCGATTTCGGCCGCAGCTTCTTCCGCGATCAGACGGTGCTGGAGCTGGTGCGCCAGAAGATGCCGGTCTCCGTCTCGCTCGGGCTGTGGTCGACGCTGCTGGTCTATTTCATCTCCATCCCGCTCGGCATCGCCAAGGCGGTGCGCGACGGCTCGCGGTTCGATCTGGTCAGCTCGGCGGCGGTGCTGATCGGCTATGCGATCCCGGGCTTCCTGTTCGCCATCCTGCTGGTGATGCTGTTCGCGGGGGGATCGTTCGTGCAGTGGTTCCCGCTGCGCGGCCTGACCAGCGCGGGGGCGGAGAACTGGAGCTTCCCCGCGCGCGCGATGGACTATCTCTGGCACATGGTGCTGCCGACCATCGCGCTGGTGGCGGGCGGCTTCGCCAGCCTGACGATGCTGACCAAAAATTCCTTCCTGGAGGAAATCCGCAAGCAGTACGTAACCACCGCGCGCGCCAAGGGCGCCAGCGAGACCCGCGTGCTGTACGGCCATGTGTTCCGCAACGCCATGCTGCTGGTGGTCGCCGGCTTCCCGGCGGCGTTCCTCGGCATCCTGTTCACCTCCGCGTTGCTGGTGGAGATCGTGTTCTCGCTCGACGGGCTCGGTCAGCTCGGCTTCGAGTCCGCCATCCGGCGCGACTATCCGGTGATGTTCGGCACGCTATATATGTTCACCCTGCTCGGCCTGGTGATGCAGATCATCGGCGACATGATGTACACGCTGGTCGATCCCCGCATCGACTTCGAATCCCGCGAATGACCCTGACGCCGATCACAAGACGCCGGCTGGCGATCTTCCGCGCGAACCGGCGTGGTTATGTCTCGCTATGGATATTCGGGGTGCTGTTCGTGCTGTCGCTGTTCGCGGAGTTCATCGCCAACGACCGGCCGCTGCTGATCCGCTATGACGGGCACTGGTTCGTTCCGGTGCTGACCGACTATGCCGAGGACGCGTTCGGCCCCGACTTCCTGCCGACCGATGCCGACTACAGCGACCCGGACCTGGCGCGCGCGATTAATGCCAAGGGCTGGATGCTCTGGCCGGCGATCCCCTACGCCTATAACGGCGTGGTGAAGAACCTGCCGGCGCCGGCGCCGGCACCGCCGTCCTGGAACAACCTGCTCGGCACCGACGATCAGGCGCGCGACGTGGCGGCGCGGGTGATCTACGGCTTCCGGCTGTCGGTGCTGTTCGGGTTCACGCTGACGGCGATTTCATCCGCCTTCGGCGTCGCCGCCGGGGCGGTGCAGGGCTATTACGGCGGGCTGCTGGATTTGTTCTTCCAGCGTTTCATCGAGATCTGGTCCGGGATGCCGCAGCTCTATCTGCTGATCATCCTGGGCAGCATCATCACGCCGAGCTTCTGGATATTGCTGGTCTTCCTGCTGCTGTTCAGCTGGATGAACCTGACCGGCGTGGTCCGCGCCGAGTTCCTGCGCGGGCGCAACCTGGATTATGTGCGCGCCGCCAAGGCGCTGGGCGTGTCCGATACGGCGGTGATGTGGCGCCATGTGCTGCCCAACGCCATGGTCGCCACCCTGACATTCCTGCCGTTCACGCTGTCGGGTTCGGTGACGCTGCTCGCCAGCCTGGATTTCCTCGGTTTCGGCCTGCCGCCCGGCTCGCCGTCGCTGGGCGAGCTGGTGGCGCAGGGCAAGAACAACCTGACCGCGCCGTGGCTCGGGATCACCGCGTTCTTCGTGCTCGGCGCGCTGCTGACCCTGCTGATCTTCATCGGCGAGGCGGTGCGCGATGCCTTCGACCCCAGGCGGCTGCCGCGATGAGCTTGGTGGAAGTGCGCGATCTCTCTGTTGCCTTCGGCGCCACGCGGGTGGTGGACGGCGTGTCGTTCACGCTGGATCGCGGCGAGACCCTGGCGCTGGTCGGCGAAAGCGGCTCGGGCAAGTCGCTGACGGCGCTGTCGCTGCTGCAATTGCTGCCGCCGGGCGGGACCAACCCGACCGGGTCGGTGGTGCTGGACGGGGAGCAGATGATCGGCGCGGCTCCGGAGGTGCTGCGCCACGCGCGCGGCGGCATCGCCGGGATGGTGTTCCAGGAGCCGACCACCAGCCTGAACCCGCTGCACCGCATCGGCAGGCAGGTGGCCGAAGCAATCGCGCTGCACCGGCGGGTGCCGGCGGCGGCGCTGCGGGCCGAGGCCATCGCGGCGCTGACGCGGGCCGGCTTCGCGGACGCGGTCAGCCGGATCGACGCGTTTCCGCACCAGCTCTCCGGCGGGCAGCGCCAGCGGGTGATGATCGCCATGGCGCTGGCCAACAACCCGGCGCTGCTGATCGCCGACGAGCCGACCACGGCGCTGGACGTGACCATCCAGGGCCAGATCCTAGAGGAACTGGCGGCGCTGAAGGCGGCATCGGGCATGGCGCTGCTGCTGATCAGCCACGATCTGCGCATCGTGCGGCGCTACGCCGACAAGGTCTGCGTGATGAAGGACGGTGTGGTGGTGGAGGCCGGGCGCGTGGCCGCGCTGTTCGCCGCGCCGGCCCATCCCTACACCCGCATGTTGCTGGACGCGGTGCCGAAGGGCGCGCCGGCGCCGCTGGCTCCGGCGGCGGCGGAGGTGATGCGGGCCGACGACATGCGGGTGCATTTCCCGATCCGTCGCGGCCTGCTGCGGCGGACGGTCGGCGCGGTGCGCGCGGTGGACGGGGTTTCTTTCCGTGTGCGCGCCGGCGAGACGGTCGGGCTGGTGGGCGAGTCCGGTTCCGGCAAGACCACCATCGGGCTGGCGTGTCTCAGGCTTGCGCCGTCCACCGGAAAAATCGCGTTCGCCGGGCAGGATCTGGCCGGGCTGGACCGTCGCGCGCTGCGGCGGCTGCGGGCAGAGATGCAGATCGTGTTCCAGGACCCGTACGGCAGCCTGTCGCCGCGCATGACGATCGCCGAGATCGTCGCCGAGGGATTGTCGGTGCATGAGCCGCGCCTGACCCGGACCGCGCGCGAGGCGCGCGTGGCGGCGCAACTGGAAGAGGTCGGGCTGCCGGCCGAATCCGCCAACCGCTATCCGCACGAGTTCAGCGGCGGGCAGCGCCAGCGCGTGGCGATCGCGCGCGCCATGGTGCTGGCACCGCGCTTCGTGGTGCTGGACGAGCCGACCAGCGCGCTGGACATGTCGGTGCAGGCGCAAATCGTGGAACTGCTGCGCCGCCTGCAACAGCGCCACGGGCTGGGCTACCTGTTCATCAGCCACGATCTGAAGGTGGTCCGCGCCCTGGCGCACCGGGTAATCGTGCTGCGCGGCGGCAAGGTGGTGGAGGAAGGCCCGGCCGAGCAGATCTTCTCCCGCCCGGCCGAGCCATATACCCGCACCCTGATGGCCGCGTCGTTCGCGCTGGACGAGGTCCGTCCCCCTCCGTCGCACGCGGACGCGGGTTAGCCCGGCTTGGGCGAGAAGTCCGTCGGCACCACGATGCGGTTCTGCATCTTCTCCAGCAGTCCCAGTTCGCCGACCTTCTTCAGATAGACCTGCCATTCCGGATCGGCCGCCATCTTGGCGCGGCGCGCCTCGCGGTCGGCCTGGCTCGCATAGCCCCACATATGCACGACGGTGTTCAGCTCGCCCTCGATGGTGGTGTACCAGCCGACGCAGTTGCCGAGGATGCGCGACTGTATCGCCCAGCCATGTTGCTTGTAGATGGCGACGAATTCGGCCACCCGGCCGGGCTTGATGGTATAGATGCGCAGGTCGACGATCATCGATGTTGCTCCTTGTCCGTGGCGTTCGCCGGGCGGAGCCTGCATCGGACCGCTGGTCCAGTCTACCGGGTAGGAAGAAGGCAGGATCGCGCATGCGTCGGAAGGCGGCTTGGATGCAAGAGAATGCGGGACTCCAGCTTCGGGGGCTGACGCGGCGCTTCGGCGCGGTCGTCGCCGTGGACGGGGTCGATCTCGATATTCCCGCCGGGCAGATGCTTGGCGTGATCGGCCGTTCCGGCGCCGGCAAATCCACCCTGCTGCGCATGATCAACCGGTTGCAGGAGCCGAGTTCGGGCACCATCCGCTTCGGCCAGACCGATGTGACGGCACTGCGGGGCCGGGCGCTGCGCGACTGGCGGGCGGCGTGCGCGATGATCTTCCAGCAGTTCAATCTGGTGCCGCGCCTGGACGTGCTGACCAACGCCCTGATCGGCCGGCTGAACCATCGCGCCACGCTGCCGAGCCTGTTCGGCCGGTTCACCCCCGCCGAGCGGGCGATGGCGGTGCAGGTGCTGGACCGCTTCGGCCTGGCCGATGCGGCGTTGCAGCGCGCCGGCACGCTGTCCGGCGGGCAGCAGCAGCGGGTGGCGATCTGCCGGGCGTTGTTGCAGGAGCCGCGCCTGCTGCTGGCCGACGAGCCGATCGCCAGCCTCGATCCGCACAACGCGCGGGTGGTGATGGACGCGCTACGGACGGTGAACCGGGAAGACGGGCTGACGGTTCTGGTCAATTTGCACGACCTGGACACCGCGCGCGCCTATTGCGACCGGATCGTGGCGATGCAGCAGGGCAAAATGGTGTTCGACGGATCGCCGGAACAGCTGACGCCGGCGCGGGTGTTCGAGATCTACGGCGTCACCGAGGACGAGCTGCACGAGGAACCGGCGAAGAAGGCGGCGCTGGCGGCGGCGTAGGGATTATCGGCGCCGTGCGTCTGGCCCGTCCCCTGGCTCGCCGAGGCTCGCCAGCAGAGCTTCTATCGTTTGCGGCGTACTAAGTTGCATGGGTTACCTCTCTACTGTAAGTACCCGATATAGTAACTAGTCAGAGTCTGACAGGAATATGCCGGATGGTAAAGGGATTTCGTGAGTATTTACGTGACAATTTTGCGGGTAAATCGAGCGTAACCAAAGATAACTTCGCCGGCGTAGCCGCACAACATATACCACGTGTAACCAGGGATAGTATCCCAATGTTATCCATTGTTAACCATGGACAATATCGGGGTTAATCCACACCCTGCCGGATTGATTCTTCTTTCTCCGCTGTGAATTGAGTTGTCATTGCCCGAACATTTTTTATTTTTCCCGTTACCGCTCAACCACTTGCCGCCCCGCCGCCGAAATCCCCCGCTGAGAGCGTGCTAAACCGGGTGGCATAAGGCTCCGCCTTGTGCATCCGAGCGCAGCTCGGACGCTCGCCTTCATTGGTGGGGCACGCTTTAGCTTGCCAACGCCCGCTTGCGGG
>PKWQ01000215.1 GCA_003133265.1 Acetobacteraceae bacterium | reverse complement strand
AGCGGCGGCGGCCCTTGCCGGCATGGCGGCCCGTGGCGCGATGGCGGCGGCCGCGCCGGGCAGCGGCGCGATGCCGTCGCTGGTGTGTGGGGTCGCGGTCAGACGCAGCGGGATGGCGGGGCCCTCGAAACTGGCCGCGCCGATCCGCACCGTGGCGAAGGCGCCATCGTCGCGGAACACAGGCTGGGCCAGCAATTCGTGCATTTCCGGCACGATGGCGAAGGGAAGCTTCCGCTCCAGCGCTTCGGCGAACCATTCCGCCGCCGTGCGTTGCAGCAAACGCGGCGCGAACAGCGGCTCGATCTCCTCGGCATATTTGGCCCGATCGACGCCGACGGCATATTTCGGGTTCCGCGCCATCTCCGGCATACCGAACATGTCGCAGAATTCGTGCCATTGCTGCGTCGAGGACACGCCGGCGCCGATCCAGCCTTCGCGGCACTTGAACACGCCGATCGGATAGCTGTTGGCGAAGCGGTTGTTGCCCGGCCGGCCGCGCGGGCCGTTCGGGCCATAGGCGGTGTGCGTCTCCGACAGCGCCATGTTGGCTTCGTGGATCGACAGCTCGAAGCGCCGGCCACCCGCATCGCGGGTCAGCAGGCCGGTCATCGCGGCGATATAGGCGGACAGCCCACCGACGATGTCGGCCTGATGGTCGTTGATGGCGACCGGACGTTCCTTCGGCCCGATCAGGTTGATCAGCCCGGCCAGCGCGCGGCAGGTCGCGTCGGTGGTAACGAAGTCCCGATACGGGCCGGTCTCGCCGAACCAGGAGACGGCGACGATCACCAGCGACGGGTTGGCCGCGCGCAACGCCGCGTGCGCCAGATCCCCGGATGCGGCCTGCCCCGGCGGGCGCGCGTCCAGCAGCAGGTCGGCACCGTCGATCAGCGCCCTTGTCTGTGCCGGATCGGCGATCACGCTCTGCTTGCCGACATTCAGCCAGGCGAAATAGGCGCTCTCGCCATGATGCTCGCCGGTGTCGATCAGCGGCGCCTCGGTGCGGCCGGGATCGCCGCCCGGCGGCTCGATCTTGATCACCTCGGCGCCGAAGCCCGCGAGCAGCTTGCCGCAATACGCCGACGATACGCCGGTTCCCAGTTCCACCACCCGAAAACCCGACAACGGCATGGCGCGCTCCTCAGCGGATGGAGGGCGGGTTCTTCACCTCGAACACCTCCCCGCCATAACCCGCCTCCAGCGGCAGGCGCAGATAGCGCACACCGTTCTCCTCGGCCTTGACCGGCTCCGGCAGCACGGTAACCACCTTGCCGGCGCGCGCGGCGGCGATCGCCGCGTCCGTGTTGGCGTGACGGCCGAGCTTCTTCAGGTTCATTTCGGTCGGGAACACCAGCTTGTAGCGGCCGGCCTCGGTCTCCGCGATCGCGGCGCGCGGCGATATCCAGGTGGAATCGACGGATTCGCTGCCGTCATGGATCGCGATCTGATCGGCCGGCGCGACGGCGAGGAAGAAATGCGTGTCGAAGCGCTTGGATATCCGCACCGGGGTGATCCAGTGCGCGAACGCCACCAGTTGGTCGGGCGCCAGCACCAGATCCTCGGCGTTCAGCATGGCGGCGAAGCTGGTGGTGCCGGCGAGCAGCGCTGCGCCGTGCGCTGCCTCGATCGCGCGCAAGCGGAGCGCGTCCACCAGCGCGCCCGAGCCGCGTGGGCGGGCCAGCAGGACGCCGCATTCCTCGAACGTCTCGCGGATGGCGGCGACGCGGAGCGCGGTCCCGTCGTGGCCGTCAGCGTTCGGATACAGCGCCGGATCGGCGGCGATGTCGTGATCGCCGGGATCGACGCGCCCGCCGGGGAACACCAGCGCGCCGGATGCGAAGTCTATTTCATGGTGGCGGACCACCATGAACACCTCCATGCCGTCCTCGCCATCGCGCAACAACAGCACGGTCGCCGCCAGACGCGGCGGTGCAATCGGATCGTTTCCCATGGCCGGATCGTTTCCCATGCCCCAAGACAACCACCCCGGGCGGCGGGCCGCAAGCCCGGGTCAGGTCAGGAACAGGCCGCCGTTCACATGGATGGTCTGGCCGGTGATGTAGCCGCCCTCCGGCCCCGCCAGATGGCGGACCGTGGCGGCGATGTCGTCCACACTCGCCTTGCGTCCCAGCGGGATCGTCCGATCGCCCAGCGTGCTGGGCCGCGCGCCGGCCGCCGCCCCGCGCACCGTGTCCACCGAACCCGGCGAGACGCAGTTGCAGGTGATGCCGTGCGGCGCCAGTTCGATCGCCAGCGCCCGCATCAGCCCCTCCAGCCCCGCCTTGGAGGCCGAGACATGGCAGCGGTTGGGCGTGCCAAGATGGGTGGAGATGCCCGACAGCGCCACGATGGCGCCGCCGCCGCGCCGGATCATGTGCGGCACCGTCGCCTTCGCCAGGATGAAGGCGCCGTCCAGCGCCACCGACAGGATTTCCCGCCACTCGGCCAGCCCCATGTCCAGGAACGGCGTCTGCCGCCGCAGCCCGGCGTTGCTGACGACGATGTCGATGCCGCCGAGCCGGTCCACCGCCTCCGCCGCCATACGCTCCACCGCTGCCTGATCGGACACGTCGGCGAGGACCGGGATCGCCTTGCCGCCCATCGCCTCGATCTCGGCCACCATTGCGGCCAGCGCGGCGGCGTCGCTGCGGCCGTTCACCACGATGGCGGCGCCGTCGCGGGCCAGATGCAGCGCGATGGCGCGGCCGATGTTCTTGCCGGCGCCGCTGACCAGCGCGACCTTTCCGTCCAGTGGTTTGGGCATTGTTTTCTCCGGTTATTGCGCCATCGGGCACCGACTATAGGGGGGTGGATGCAGAACTTCATAGCTGGCAGGCTCGCGGCGAGATTGCCGATCATGGAGGACGCCGAATGCGCGTAACAACCACGCTGCCGCAGCACGATCTGCGTCTGGTGCCCGATGCGGCACGGCAGGCGGAAGCCGCCGGCTACGACGGGGTGCTGACGATGGAGAACAAGAACGACCCGTTCTTGGCGCACGCCATCGCCGCGCTGAACAGCGACACGCTGGAGCTTGGCACCTCGGTCGCCATCTCGTTCCCGCGCAGCCCGATGGTGGTCGCCAATGTCTGCTGGGATTTGCAGATCGCCTCGCGCGGGCGGTTCGTGCTCGGGCTCGGGCCGCAGATACGCCCGCACAACGAGAAGCGCTTCTCGGTGCGCTGGACCCCGCCGGTGCCGCGCATGCGCGAATACGTCCACGCGCTGCGGGCGATCTGGCGCTGCTGGGAAAAGGGAGAAAAACTGAACTTCGAGGGCGAGCACTATACCTTCACGCTGATGCCGCCCTATTTCGTCCCGGTCTCGCAGCACATGAAGATGGTGCCGGTCACCCTCGCCGCCGTCGGGCCGCACTCACTGCGGCTGGCCGGCGAGGTGGCGGACGGCGTGCGGCTGCATCCGTTCTGCACACGGCGCTACGTGGATGAAGCGGTGCTGCCGCGCTTGGCGGAAGGCATGGCGAAGACCGGACGGGGCCTGGAGCATTTCGAAATCAGCGGCGGCGGCTTCATCGCCACCGGGCCGGACGAGGCGACCACGGCGCGCAACGCCGCCTGGGTGCGTACCCGCATCGGCTTCTACGGCTCCACCCCCGACTACTGGCCGGTGCTGGAACTGCACGGCCACGGCGACCTGGGGCGCAAGCTGAACGCGCTGTCCAAGCAGGGCAAATGGACGGAGATGACCAGCGCGGTGCCGGAGGAACTGGTGCATCTGTTCGCCGCCGTCGGCACGCATAAGGAGATTGCCGGCAAGATCGAGGAACGTTTTGGTGGAGTGGCCGATGCGATCACCCCGCGCGGCGATCCGGCGATCGAGGCGGATATTCCGCCGGATTTGATCCAGGACATCAGGCGGATTCCGGCTCGGTTCAGGGGGTTTCGTGCGGAGTGGTAGGGGAGTGGTGGTTCGCGGAAGGGTTGTTGGCGCGTGGGGGCGATGTGGCGGATGACTGGTTCCACCGATATCGCTGAAAAGCTTGGCGCGGGGCTTTCAGCCAGGACGTAGGGCGGATAAGCGAAGCGCCATCCGCCGACGCAAGCCCACCCATTTACCGGCTTCGGTAAGTAAGGTCGGCATCATTGCTATTGGATCAGGCCAGAAATCTGCGCACGTATTGCATGACAAGAAACGCCATTGCAGGAGGAAGGTGACCTTTGGCGGCACATTGCGTTGGCGGCTGGCGCTTCGCTTATCCGCCCGCGTGCTATGCCGACCTCGCGGAGCGGCTGAGAGAGCACGGGCTACCGAACGAGTCGGAGACGACCATCAAAGCCAAGCTGAAGCGCGGTGCATTCTCCGCTACTTTCCTGCTGGCGACGTTGGCGGCGTTGGAGATGGAGGGGCTGCGGCTAGAGGGTTTGTAGGCGAGACAGATATCTGCGGAAGGCCGTCTATGATTTCATATTTCGGCGGCATCGGTATTACCTTGTTCCGCACATCAATGGTTCTCCCCACCCAATATTCACTACTCCGAAGTTCATACGCGAGCTTAGCATCTGAAAAACTCGCTGCTATTTGTGACTTATTTTCCGGAGATAATGAATCATCCACGTATACATAAACAATCTCATCAAAAATCGTATTACTTATCCAACTCGCTTCTTTATCCTTTCCTATTAAGAACTTATCCGAATCGTCCATCCACTGCTTAATTTTTGAAGATGCGTATTGTATTACTTGTTGAGGGAATTGAAAAACAGGAATATATACAGCGATATGCCTCGCATTATTGGTTTTGTCATAATATACTATGTAGAATATTTTACATGTTAGTAAGGTGTTTTTGGCCCCCACGGACAGTGTTATGTCGCTATATGACGTAGATTTTAATCCCCTTCCATCCCCCTTAAAGTCCGTCATAAATAGAGTGATGATAGAGGGCTCAATCGCATTGGAGGGGTCTGGAGCAAAAACCGCAGGGATCATATCGGAACTTGCGGCCATATTTATCTGAGGTTTTGGCTTTGGCACTCCAGGGCCATTTACCCGTCTGTACTGTAAATAACTGAATCCGCGAAATGTCGGTTGAATACCGACCCTTCTAAATGTGGTTTCTAATTGAAACCTCTGCTCGTCGGTCATTATGTTTTCATGGTATATGTATAGTTGCTTCGTAAACGCGAGGTCATCGCTAATTGGTTGAGATTCTCCAGATGGCGATGCTGCCCATATGTGAATATTAATTTTTGCATTATGTAAATAATCCTTGTATCCGGATGAAAACCACGTTAAAAACTCCTGATAATTGATTAGAGCCGGTAGGTATAGTCCAATAAATTGTGATCTAGAAATAAAATCTCCGTATAATCCAATTTCGAATTGGACAGGACCGATGTTTTTCTTGTCAATAAAAAGATCGGTAGACATGTTTTGAACAAAATTATAAGAACGGCCACTCAAGTCATTCAAAAATAGATCATGTATTGTGAGTTGATCGCCACTAATTATGGCGTTATCTGTACCTGGAGTTGGTGTAGCCGTTGGATGAGCGGCTTGATTACTGGTCGACGGCCAGAAATAGGCGCCGGAGAAGCCTAGGAAGCCTATCCCGCAAACAATCATACCGCCTAGCAGCCTGTCGGACTCTGGTTTTTGTATGATTTGGGGTGCGGCGCGTGAATTGCGCTGACAAGGGCTACCGACAGCGGAGTGTGGTCAACACCGTCCCATCCATCGCCACGAAGGCTGTTCTCGGCCTCCGCGCGTCCGATCGCACGCGAAAAAGA
>PKWQ01000233.1 GCA_003133265.1 Acetobacteraceae bacterium | reverse complement strand
GTCGGTGGCGGTGACCACGGCGGTCAGGCCGTTGAATTCCGTGTCGGCGAAGGCGAAGCCGCCCATGACCGAGACGTTCAGCACCCGCCCGGCATAGGGCGGTTCGCCCATCCGCTGCTGGCCGAGATCGATCAACTCGCCGTAGGGGCGTTCCGTCGCGTCCCTGCCGGTCAGCATCGTCACCGTCGGCGGCACGATCGGCAGGCGGATGCGGGCGATGTGCGTCTTGGTGCCGGCGAGCAGCCGGCGCATCGTCCGCGCCGCCTCCGCGCCGCGCTCGCGCATGTCCAAATGCGGGTTGGTGCGGTAGCCGATGAAGGCGTCCAGCGTCGCGACGTCGGCCGGCGAGACGTTGGCGTGCAGGTCGAAGGTCGCCACCACCGGCACGTCCGGGCCGACGATCGCGCGCACCAGCGCCAGGATGGTGCCTTCGGGGTCGCGGTCTCGCGTGGTCAGGCCGGCGCCGTGCAGCACGCAATAAACCCCGTCCAGCTTGCCGGCGGCGCGCAGGTCCCGCTCCCACTGCGCCAGCATGCGGGCGAAGAACGCGTGCTCCACCGGCCCGTTCGGTTCGGCGATCGCCAGCAGCCCGGGAACCGGAACCCACAGGCCGGCCGCGTCCATGTCCGCCACGAAGCCCGGCATCTCGCCCAGCATGTGCGGCGCGGAGGAGCGCGAATCGTCCAGCATCGCCTGCCCGGCGAGCAGCGTGCGGGTGGCGAAGTCCGCCTCGGTCGCCACCGGGGCGAAGCGGTTGCACTCGATCGAGAAGCCCAGCAGGGCGATGCGCGGCGCGGTCATAAAGCGATTCCCATCAGTTCGGCGATGCGTGGCGTGGCCTTCAGGCCGGAGCCGGTCAGCACAAGCACGGTGGTCTGGTCCGGCGCGATCGCGCCAGAGGTGAGCAGCTTGCCGAAGGCCGCCGCCACCTGGGCGCTGGTCGGTTCGACATAGATGCCGGTGCCGGCCAGATCGAGCACCGACTGGCCGATTTCCTGCTCGGTCAGCATCACCGCGCCCCCGCGCGTCTCGCGCAGCGTGCCGAGGATTTCCGGCAACCGGATCGGCTGGGCGATGGCGGTGCCCTCGGCGATGGTCGGCAGCACCGGCGCGGGGGCGGCGTCGCCGTCGCCGGCCAGGAAGGCGCGGGCGATCGGGGCGCAATTGGCCGGCTGGGCGGCGAAGATGCGCGGCAGGCGTTCGATCTGCCTGGCGCGCAGCAGTTCGGAGAAGCCGATCTCGCAGCCGAGCACGTTCGATCCGGCGCCGCAGGGCACGATGATATTGTCCGGCGCGCGGAAGCCCAGATCCTCCCACAACTCGTAGGCCAGCGTCTTGGTGCCGTGCAGGAAGAACGGGTGCCAGTTGTGACTGGCGTAGAAGATGCTCTCCGAGCGGCGCACGGCGGCGTCCGAGGTGTCCTGGCGGGTGCCGGGGATCAGCTCGACGGTGGCGCCGTGGGCGCGCATCTGCACCGTCTTCGCCGGGCTGGTGGAGGCCGGGGCCATGATCGTCGCCCGCATCCCGCCGGCGGCGGCATAGGCGGAGACCGCTGCGCCGCCGTTGCCGGAACTGTCCTCCAGCACCGCATCGATGCCCTGGGCACGCAGGAAGGACAGCATGACGCTGGCGCCGCGGTCCTTGAAACTGCCGGTGGGCATGAACCACTCGCATTTCAGCAGCGCGTCCGCCCCATGCAGCCGGCGCGCCAGCAGCGGCGTGCAGCCCTCGCCCATGGTGATCGGCGCGGCGCAGCCCATCGGCAGCGCGGCGCGGTAGCGCCACAGGCTGCGGGTCGCGGTGTCGATGTCGTCCCGCCCGATCCCGTCCAGTGGCGTCAGCAGCAGCGGCGCGTGGTCCGGCCCGCACCAGCGCGGCACGTCCAGCGGGAAGGTGTCCCCGGTGCGGGGATCGAGATAGCGCGTGGTCATGGCGATGCGGACCCGGATGCGGTTAGAACGGCGAATCGAACTGGAGAGACCGACCTATGACCGATTTCCTCGCCGAAGTCACCGCGCTCGCCCGCGATTTGGTGGCCATCGACAGCCGCAGCTTCGTCTCCAACCTCGCCGTCGCGGAACGGGTGGAGGCGGCGCTGGGCGGCTTCGAGGTGGAGCGGATCGACTATATCGACCGCGCCGGGGTGGCCAAGCGCGTGCTGGTGGCGCATCGCGGCGGGTCCGGCGGCATCGCCTTCTCCGGCCATATGGACACCGTGCCCGACACTGGCTGGCAGACCGACCCCTGGTCGGCGCGGATCGAGGGCGACGTGCTGCACGGCCTGGGCAGCACCGACATGAAGGGGCCGATCGCCGCCATCATCACCGCCGCCCGCGCGCTGCCCGAGTGGATGCCAGTAACGCTGCTGATCACCGCCGACGAGGAGACCACCAAGGCGGGCGCCTTCGAGATCGTCGAGCGCTCCGAACTGGTGCGCCGGGTGAAGCCGCGCGGCATCGTGTTGGCGGAGCCGACATTGATGGTCCCAGTGCGCGGCCATCGCGCCCAGATCGCCCTGACGGCGGTCGCCACCGGCATCCAGGCGCACAGCAGCACCGGGCAGGGCTGCAACGCCAACTGGCAGCTGATCCCGTTCATGATGGAGATGAAGGCGGTGTACGAGCGCCTGCTCGCCGATCCCACGCAGCAGGACCCCGAGTACGATCCGCCGTTCAGCGACTTCAACCCGATCCTGGACAATCACGGCACGGCGACCAACGTAACCGTGCCGACGGCGACCGCGCGCATCAAATACCGCTACTCGGCCAAGATCGACCCCGAGCCGATCCTGAACGTTGTGCGCGAGGCGGCGGCACGGCACGGCATCGCCCTATCCGAGGAGCCCGAGGGCGCCCCTCCCGAGCTGGCGGCGGATCACCCGTTCGTCCGGCTGTGCCAGGATGTCGTCGGCACCGCACCGCAGACCGCGCCATACGGCACCGACGCCGCGCAGCTTCAGGCCATCGCGCCGTGCGTGATCATGGGGCCGGGAACCATCGCGGTGGCGCACAAGCCGAACGAGAGCGTCAGCCTGCGGGCGCTGGCCGACGCGGTGCCGGTGTTCATCCGGCTGGCGGAGCGGCTGGCGGGGAACTGAGGCCGGCCGGCGGCCGGTTCGCGGCCATGGTTGATAAGTTGCCCGGCTTCGCCCAAGAAGACCCCATCGCGTTTGAGGGATTGGACGTATGATTTTGTTCGAGGACCTGGCGGTCGGCCAGACGGCCAGCCTGGGCAAGACGATCACCGAGGCCGACATCCTGATGTATGCCGCCGTCAGCACCGACACCAACCCGCTGCATCTCAACGCCGAGGCGGCGAAGGCGTCGATCTTCGGCGAGCGGATCGCCCACGGCATGCTCTCGGCCGGGCTGATCAGCGCCGTGCTCGGCACCATCCTGCCGGGGCCGGGCACCATCTATCTGGGCCAGACGCTGCGTTTCCGCAGGCCGGTGAAGATCGGCGACACCGTCACCGCGACGGTGGAGGTCACCGCGCTCGATCCGGTCAAGAAGCAGGCCACGCTGAAGACCGTCTGCACCGCCAACGGCAAGGTCGTCATCGACGGCGAGGCCCAGGTGCAGCCGCCGAGCCGGCCGTGATGCGCATCTTCCGCACCTGGCAGGGCCTGCCCGAGGACGCGCGCGGCGCCACCATCGCGCTGGGCAATTTCGACGGCGTGCATCTGGGCCATGCGCATCTGCTGCGCGCCGCCCATGCCGCGCGGCCGGACACCGAGCTGGCGGTGCTGACCTTCGAGCCGCATCCGCGCGAGGTGTTCCGCCCGGACGACCCGCCGTTCCGCCTGACGCTCTCGGCCGAACGGGCCGACGCCCTGGCGCGGCTCAATGTCAGCCTGCTGTACGAGCTGCCGTTCGACCACACCTTCAGCATGATGTCGGCCGACGATTTCGTGGTCGAGGTGCTGCATCGCGGCGTTGGCGCCCGGCATCTGGCCTCGGGCGCGGATTTCGCCTTCGGGCATCGTCGCGGCGGCGATACCGGCTTCCTCGCCACAAGGGCGGAGGCGCTGGGGATGGGCGTGACACTGGTGCCGGCTCTGGCGGACCTGCAGGGGCCGCTGTCCTCGACCCGCATCCGCCGGGCGTTGCAGGACGGCTATCCCGAGCGCGCCACCGCCGAACTCGGCCGGCCGTGGGCGATCCGTGGCGAGGTGGTGCAGGGCGAGAAGCTCGGCCGCACCATCGGCTTCCCCACCGCCAACATCGCGCTTGGCCGGCATCTGGAGCCGGCGCGCGGCGTGTATGCGGTCACGGTCCGCCTGCCGGATGGCAGCGTGAAGCGGGGGGCTGCCAATATCGGCCGCCGGCCGACGGTGAGTTCCAGCACGGAAAGCCGGCTGGAGGTCAATATCTTCGATTTCTCGGGCGACCTGTATGGCCAGGATTTGTGCGTGGCGCTGCACGCCTTCATCCGCCCGGAGCAGAAATTCTCCGGCCTGGACGAGCTGAAGGGCCGGATCGCCGAGGACGTGGTGCAGGCGCGCCATATCCTTGACCAGGCGGCGATCGGCTCCGCATAGTTTGGGGTGTGATGGTCCGGGGCATGGTTGTCGTGTATAGGCAGGCGCGAATTATCGGCCCGGCGGGCTCTGGCTAGCCGCCGGGACATTCCTCGCGCCCTGACACCCGATCGCGGCGGCTGCCGCGGAGACCATCCATGACCGATGCCGTCAACGACCAGGCCGCTCGCGACTATCGCGACACGGTGTTCCTGCCGCAAACCGGCTTCCCCATGCGCGGGGACCTGCCGAAGAAAGAGCCCGCGATCCTCGCCCGCTGGGAGAAGATGGATCTGTGGGGCCGGCTGCGCGCCGATTCCGTGGGACGGGAGAAGTTCATCCTGCATGACGGGCCGCCCTATGCGAACGGCCACCTGCATATCGGCCACGCGCTGAACAAGATCCTGAAGGACCTGATCAACCGCTCGCGCCAGATGGCCGGGTTCGACGGGCTGTANNATCGAGGAGGAATACCGCAAGCGCAACCAGGACAAGGACCAGGTTCCGGTCCTGCAATTCCGCGCCGAATGCCGGGAATACGCGGCGCACTGGATGGGCGTGCAGGCGGGGGAATTCCGCCGCCTCGGCGTCGAGGGCGCCTGGGCGGAGCGCTATGCCACCATGGATTTCACCTCCGAGGCGGCCATCGCCAATGAAATCTGCAAGTTCCTGCTGAACGGCGCGCTGTATCGCGGCCTGCGTCCGGTGATGTGGTCCCCGGTGGAGAAGACCGCGCTCGCCGAGGCGGAGATCGAGTACCACGACCATACCAGCACGACGATCTGGGTGCGCTTCCCGGTGCTGCGCGCCCCGCGCGAGGAGCTGCTCGGCGCTTCGGTGGTGATCTGGACCACCACCCCCTGGACCATGCCCGGCAACCGCGCGATCGCCGCCGGGGCGGAGTTCGACTACGCGCTGGTGCATATCGATGGCGTGCATGAGGGTTCGCTCGCCCGGGTCGGCGAGAACTTGTTGATCGCGCTCGAATTGCTACCGCAGGTCTGCAAGGACACCGGCATCGCCGCGCACCACATCGAGCATGTGTTCAAGGGCATCGACCTCGCTGGCACCGTCTGCGCCCATCCGCTGCGCGGGCGCGGCTACGACCACGACACGCCGCTGCTGTTCGGCGATTTCGTCACCACCGAAGCCGGCACCGGCTTCGTGCATATCGCGCCCGGCCACGGCGAGGAGGATTTCGCCCTCGGCCGCGCGCACGGGATCGAGGTGCCGGAGACGGTCGGCGGCGACGGCACCTACAATGCCTGGGTGCCGGGTTTTGCCGGCATCCATGTCTACAAGGCGGCCGATCCGGTGTGCGCGGCGCTGACCGAGGCCGGCGGCCTGCTGGCGCGCGGCAAGCTGGTGCATTCCTACCCGCATTCCTGGCGCTCCCGCGCGCCGCTGATCTTCCGCGCCACGCCGCAATGGTTCATCCGCATGGACGGGCCCGAGCACATCCGCGACAAGGCGCTGGCCGCCATCGCCGCGACGACATTCGTGCCCGACCAGGGCCGCAACCGCATCGGCTCCATGGTCGCTGCGCGGCCGGACTGGTGCATCAGCCGCCAGCGCGCCTGGGGCGTGCCGATCGCCGTGTTCGTCGAAAAGCACAGCGGCGAGCCGTTGCGCGACCCGGCGGTGGTCGCGCGCATCGTCGCGGCGTTCCGGGCCGAGGGCGCGGACGCCTGGTATTCCTCTCCGGCATCGCGCTTCCTGGGACCGGACCGCAACCCGGACGACTACGAGCAGGTGATGGACATCGTCGACGTGTGGTTCGAGTCCGGCTCCACCCACGCCTTCACGCTGGAGGATCGCGGCCTGCCGTGGCCGGCGGACCTCTATCTGGAAGGCTCGGACCAGCATCGCGGCTGGTTCCATTCCTCGCTGCTGGAGTCGGTCGGCACCCGTGGCGTGGCACCGTTCAAGGCGATCCTGACCCATGGCTTCGTCATGGACGAGCAGGGGCGGAAGATGTCGAAGTCGCTCGGCAACGTCACCGCGCCGCAGGAGGTGAACGACAAATACGGCGCCGACATCCTGCGGCTGTGGGTGATGTCGTCGGACACCAGCGAGGATCTGCGCATCGGGCCGGAAATCCTGAAGCAGCAGGCCGAGCTGTATCGCCGGCTGCGCAACACGCTGCGCTGGGTGCTGGGCAGTCTGGCCGGGTTTTCCGAGGCCGAGCGCGTTCCCCATGCGGACATGCCGGAGCTGGAGCGCTGGGTGCTGCACCGGCTGACCGAGCTGGATGCGCGCATCCGCGGTGCGACCGAAAGCTACGACTGGACCGGGGTCTACCCGGATTTGCACAATTTCTGCGCCACCGACCTGTCGGCGTTCTATTTCGACGTGCGCAAGGACGCGCTGTATTGCGACCGGCCGGACAGCCCGCGCCGGCGCGCGGCGCGGACCGTGCTGGACCATCTGCATCGCTGCCTGACCACCTGGCTGGCCCCGGTGCTGTGCTTCACCGCCGAGGAGGCGTGGTGCGCCCGCTTCGGCGAGGACAGCAGCGTACATCTGCAACAGTTTCCTAAGCTGCCGGCGGAGTGGCATGACGCCGCGCTGGCGGCGAGATGGGAGGATTGGCGTACAATCCGCCGGCACGTCACAACGGCAATCGAGCTTGAACGAGCTGAAGGCCGAATCAAATCATCTTTGCAGGCGTCAGTGATTTTGCCGACGAACGGAGAGCCGGGAATTCATTACCCCGATGCGCTCAAAAAAGATTTTTGGGCTGAAATACTCATCGTGTCGGAAGTGAAATTGGATCCGACGTCCAAAAGCCAATCCGCCACAGTGTTTGTTGCTCCCGGCACCAAATGCGTCCGCTGCTGGAAGGTGCTTCCCGAGGTGGGCAGCGAGCCGCGCCACCCCATGCTCTGCCTGCGCTGCGTCGACGCGGTGGAGTCCGGGCTGATGTGCAAGGCGGTCGCGTGAGCCATCCGCGCCGCTTCGGCTTCGGCATCCTGGTCGCGCTGGCGGTGCTGGCGGCGGATCAGGCCAGCAAATACTGGGTGCTGCATGTGATCCGCCTGCCGGAGGTGCGGCAGATCGTGCTGCTGCCGGTGCTGAACCTGACCATGGTGTGGAACACCGGCATCACCTTCGGCCTGTTCAACGGCTTCGGCGAATGGGGGCATGTCGTGCTCGCCCTGGTTGCGCTGGCGGTGGTCGTCGCGCTCGGGCTGTGGCTGCGGCGGGCGGAATCGGCGCTGACCGCAGCCGCCATCGGCGCCATCGCCGGCGGCGCGGTGGGCAACGTGATCGACCGGCTCCGCTTCGGCGCGGTGGTCGACTTCATCCATGCCCATGCCGGGGGCTGGAACTGGTATGTGTTCAACCTCGCCGATGCCGCTATCGTCTGCGGTGTCGGCGCGCTGTTGCTGGACAGCCAATTGCGGCAGCGGCCCAACCGGAGCGAGGATCACCTTGCCGGCACCTGAAACCACGGCTAAGGATGCCGGCATGAGGTCAAAGACCATGTTCACCAAAGCTCCCTGCCGAAATCTGCCCACCGTCCTGGCGCTGGCCGGCGCGATCTGCCTGCTCGCCGGCTGCGGCAACGACCTGACCCGCACCTTCGGGTTGACCCGCGACGCCCCGGACGAGTTCACCGTGACGACCCGCGCGCCGCTGTCGATGCCGCCGAATTTCTCGGTGCGCCCGCCGCTGCCCGGTGCGCCGCGCCCGCAGGAACAGTCCGAGCGCAAGCAGGCCGAGGAGGCGCTGGTGCCGCAGACCGCGCTGACCGGCGCGCCAACCGGCCAGGCCAGCCCCGGCCAAGCGGCCCTGGTGCAGGCGGCCGGGCCAACGGCACCGGCGAATATCCGCTGGGCATCTCGCTCGAATATGCCGGCGATCTCTGGGCGTCCAACGGCGCGCCGCTGAAGGTGATCTACCCTTCCGACGGTACCGCAGTGCTGGCCGAGGGAGTGGCGATCATCAAGGGCGGCCCGAACACCGAGGCGGCGCGCTCGTTCGTCGATTTCCTCAATCGCAAGGACCTGCAGGAGACGTTGCTCCGCTCCACGTTCCGTCGCCCGGCGCGGCAGGACATTGACCTTGCTTCGATCCCCGGCCATATGCCCGCGTTGTCGGAGCTGAAGATCATCCCCTACGACGACGCCAAATGGGATGCGGCGCGGCGAGACACGCTGAACCGCCTGAAGACGACGATCCAGAATACCCGATGACCACTGGGGCGCTTCGCACGTGACGACGATCCGTCTCGACGCGCTTACCCGCACGTTCGGATCTGTCCGCGCCGTGGACGACATCTCCATCACCGTTGCCGATGGGGAGTTCTTCACGCTGCTCGGCCCGTCCGGATGCGGCAAGACCACACTGCTCCGCATGATCGCGGGGTTCTGCGATGTCGAGCGCGGCGCCATCTTCTTCGACGATCGGCGTATCGACCGGCTGCCGGCGCACCGGCGCGACATCGGGATGGTGTTCCAGAACTACGCCATCTTCCCGAACCTGACGGTGGAACGCAACGTCGCCTACGGGCTGCGGGCCAGACGGATCGAACCGCGGCAGATCGCGGCGCGGGTGGAAACGGCGCTGGAGCGGGTGCGGCTGGGTGGCTACGCCAGTCGCTGGCCGCACCAGCTTTCGGGCGGCCAACTGCAGCGCGTCGCGATCGCACGCAGCCTGGTGATCGAACCCGCCGTGCTGCTGTTCGACGAACCGCTGTCCAATCTCGACGCGCAATTGCGCACCCAGATGCGGGTCGAAATCCGCCAGTTGCAGCAATCACTGGGCCTGACCGCGATCTATGTCACGCACGACCAGGAAGAGGCGCTGGCGATTTCCGACCGCATCGCGGTGCTGCGCAACGGACGGATCGAGCAGGTGGGACCGCCGGAATCGATCTATCAGGAACCGCGAACCGCCTTCGTCGCCGAGTTTATGGGGGCGACCAACATGCTGGCCGGGGTGGCCGGCGCGTTCGACGGCGCGACGACGGCGGTGAGCGCCGGGCAAACGGAAATACGGGTCAACGGGCGGGTGGCGGCCCCGGGCGATCGGGTGATGCTGTCCATCCGACCGGAGATACTGCGCCCGGCCGGCGCCGATCGTGCGGGCCTGCCGCGCCTGCGTGCACGGCTGGTGATGCGGGAGTTTCTCGGATCGCTGGTGCGCCTGCACATGACGCTGGCCGACGGCACGCCGATCCGCGTTTCGGTGCTTGGTGGCGACGTGCTGGCGCTGCGCCCCGACGCCGAGCTGGAATTCACCTACGACCCGGCACAAATCCTGGCGTTTCCCGCGCCGTGAACGGGCTCAGTGGCATCGCCGCCTTTCGCAGCGGGATCAGCCTGCTGGCGCTGGCGTTTCTGGCGCTGTTCCTGCTGTATCCGCTGTGGCTGGTGCTGCAGGCGAGCGTGGTGGACGAGGATACCGGCCGCTTCGCGTTGACCAACTACACGCAGATACTTGCCAGTTCCTATTACCTCGGCGGCATCCGCAACAGCCTTGTCGCCGGCGCCTGGACCACGCTGTTGGCGACGCTGCTAGCGGTGCCGCTGGCGTTCTGCCTCGCCCGCATCGATCTGCCCGGCAAGGCCGCGCTGATGACGCTGGTGGCGCTGCCGCTGGTGGTGCCTTCCTTCGTCAGCGCCTACGCCCTGGTGCTGCTGTTCGGGCATGCGGGCGTCATCACCGTCGCGCTGCGATCTGTCGGCATCCCGATCCAGTCGATCTATGGCATGACCGGCATCGTGATCGTCTTCACATTCAATCTCTATCCGTATGTCCTGATGCCGACCGTCGCCGGGTTCAAGGCGATCGACATCTCCATCGAGGAGTCCGCCCGCAATCTCGGCGGTTCGCGGTGGTACGTGTTCCGCACGGTGCTGCTGCCGGTGGTGATGCCCGCCGTGCTTGCCGGCGCGCTGCTGGTGTTCGTGGAAACCCTGGAGAATTTCGGCGTGCCGGCGGTGCTGGCGGAAGACCGGCCGTTTCTGGCGCTGGATATCTTCAAACTGTTCGCCGGGGAATCGGACAGTAATGTCGGTGCGGCGGGCGCGCTCAGCGTGCTGTTGATCGTCTGCGCGGCCGCCATTCTGCTGTTGCAGCGCCACTACCTGGCACGCCGCCGCTACGCCACCGGTGCCCGCCGGGCGCCCCCGGCGATACCGCTTGGTGGAGGATGGCGGGCTCTAGCAGCCTGTCGGACTCTGGTTTTTGTATGATTTGGGGTGCGGCGCGTGAATTGCGCTGACAAGGGCTACCGACAGCGGAGTGTGGTCAACACCGTCCCATCCATCGCCACGAAGGCTGTTCTCGGCCTCCGCGCGTCCGATCGCACGCGAAAAAGA
>PKWQ01000303.1 GCA_003133265.1 Acetobacteraceae bacterium | reverse complement strand
CGCCCGGCACCGCGCGGCGCGCCGCTTCTTCCAGCACCGCGCGCCCGGCCGGCAATATGCACACCGCCCGCGCCGCCTCGCCGCGTTGCAGGGTCAGCACCGAGCCGAAATCCGCGTCCTCGCCAATCGTTACATGCAGCGAGAGACCGGCCGGTTCGTTCGCAATAGGTGCCGGCGTATCCCTGGGAGTCGGTACGTCATCCCAATCCGTTGCCGGACTGTCGAGCGGCCCGGCCGCGAGGATCGCGCCCAGCGCGCGCATGCATAGCTGCGGATCGTCCAGCACCGGCACATCGTCTTCGTTCAGCGCGGCCTCGACCTCCGCCGTCATCGGCACCACCGAGGACACCAGCACCAGCTTGCCGGATTCCCGCGCGAACGCGCGGATGGCGGCATGATAGCGGTCGATGATCGGGCGGCCGAACACCAGCCACGTATCCACCGTCCGGTCCGCCCTCAGGGCGGCGAAGGTCCCGGTCAGGATCTCGCCGCGCGCCACCACGTCGGCGGACAAATCGACCGGGTTCAGCGTGGAGCCATAGTCCGGTATCCAGCGCGCCAATGCGGTCTGCACGTCTTCCGGCAGTTCCGGCACCGACAGTCCGGCGCTGGCGATGTGGTCCGCTATCATCGAGCAACTGCCGCCCGAGGAAGAGATGATGCCGACCGCGCCCCGTGTGCGCCGCGCGCCGGCGGCCAGCAGCTTCACCGCGTAGGTCAGCTCCGCCAGCGAGGCCACCTGCACGACGCCGAGCTGGCGGAAGGCGGCGCGGTAGATGTCGGGCTCGGTCGGCTGCTTGCAGGTATGGGCGCGCGTGGACCGCCGCGCGTCCGGGCTGTCGCCCGCCTTCAGCACCACGATGGACTTGCCGGCGACGCGCGCCTTCTCGGCGGCGCGCAGGAAGCGGCGGCCGTCGCCCACGCCCTCCATGTAGCAGATGATCGTGTGCAGATCGGGATCGGCGCTGAAATGGTCGATGAAATCGGCGATCTCCAGGTCCGCCTCGTTGCCGGTGCCGACCCAGAAATCGACGCCGATGCGATTGATCTGCAGGGCGGAGAAGATCAGCCCGCCCATGCTGCCGCTATGTGTCAGGATCGCCACGCCGCCACGCTGGCCGGTGTCGCGGCCATACCAGTCGGCGAAGGTCAGCGGCAGGCGGGCGCGGAAATTGACCATGCCGACGATGTTCGGCCCGATGACGCGCAGCCCGGTCTCGCGGCAGATGGTTTCCAGCTGCTGCCGGTTCGCCTCGCCGGCGGCACCGCTGGCGCCCTCGCCGAACCCGCCGGTCATCAGCACGGCGAATTTCACCCCGCGCCGCCCGGCCGCCGCCAGCGCCGGCAGCGCCACGGCCACGGGAACCGCGACCACCATGACATCCACCGCTTCCGGCAGGTCGTCGGCGGACGGATAGCAGCGCCAGCCGCCAACCTCGGGGTAGCGCGGGTTGACGGGATAGACCCGCCCGGGGAAGCCGCTGCGCCGCAGGAAGCCGACGATCATGCCCGACAGCTTGGTGGCCTCGGCGGAGGCGCCGACGATGGCGACGGAGGCGGGGTTCAGAAGCCGTTCCAGACTCATGCTGCCATGGTCTCCAATGCCAGTTCCACCATGCGGTTGGTGCAGGTGCCGGGGAAGAAGAGGATCGGAAGGTCGGCGCCCACCGCGCGCAGGCGCTGCAACTGGGCGCGGCATTCCGCCGGTGTGCCGGCGACGGCGATCTCGTCCAGCATTTCGTCGGTGACGGCGGCAAACGCCGTTGTGGTCTCTCGCCGCTTCCAGGCCACGCGAACCCGCTCGACCTCGTCGGCGAAGCCGAAGCTGGAGACGAAGGCGCGATAATGCGGCCCCATCGCGCCGAGATAGAAGCCGATATGCCGCCGCGCCGCCTCGCGCGCCTCGTCGGCGTTCTCGGACACTGCGGTCAGCACCATCGGCGCGATGCACACGGCGTCGGCGGCCCGCCCGCAAGCGAGCGCGTCGGCGCGAATACGCGCGACACTGTCCGCCAAGCCGCGCCGCGGCAGCAGATAGGGCAGCCAGCCATCCGCCAGTTCGCCCACCAGTTTCATGCTGGCAGGCGACAAAGCGGCCAGATAGATCGGCGGCGGCGGGTGCCGCGGCTTGATGCGCAACCGGTAGCCGTCGACCGAGACGGTCTTGCCGGCGTAGTGGATTTCATCGCCGGTGCCGGCCTGGCGCAGCAGGCGGACCGTGTCGGCCAGCCGCGTCACCGGCCTGTCGTAGGACAGGCCGTGCCACCCCTCCACCAATGCGCGCGTGCTGGTGCCCAGGCCCAGCACGAACCGCCCGCCATAGAGGTCGTTCATCGTCGCGCCCACCATGGCGAGCAGGGAGGGCGAGCGGCTGAACACGTTGACGATCGCGGTGCCCAGCCGCACGCGCTCGGTCAGCGCGCCGATATGCGACAGCAGGGCCACCGTTTCGCAGCCCCAGCTCTCCGCCAGCCAGACGGAGTCGAACCCCCGCGCTTCGGCCACGCGGCTGTATTCGCCCAGTTTGGCCATGGAGAATTCGTCGTATTCCGGCCGCAGGCACACGCCGATCGGCTGCATCGCGGGTCTCGATTTCATGGCGTCGGATTGGTCGGCTTGCCCAGCAGCTCGCGCGCGATCGAGTTCTTCAGGATTTCGACCGTGCCGCCGGTGATCTGCGACAGTTTTGCATCCATCATGAAACGGGCGAACGGCTGCTCGGTGAAGCAGCCGTGGTTGCCGGTGATCTGCAATGCCGTCGTGGTGGCATCCATCGCAGCACTGCTGGCGATCAGCTTGGCGCGGGCGGAATTCAGCGTGCTGCGGCCGACCGCTGTGTATTCCTGCGCCGCCCGATATGTCAGTAGCCGCCCGGCCTCCAGCCGCGCATCCAGCTCGGCGATCTGCCAGCGTATGCCCTGGAAGTCGGTCACCACGTTCTCGCCGACCCGCCGGGTGCGGGCATAGGCGATCGCCCGGTCCAGCGCGCCGGCGCCGATGCCGGTGCATTTGGCGGCGTTGCCGATCCGCGTCAGGTCGAACGATTTGAAGAACACGTCATAGGCGCCGCCTTCGTGTCCCAGCAGGCTATCGGCCGGCAGCCGGCATTCCTCGAACGCCACCGACGCCATCGGCAGGCCGCGCAGGCCGACGATCCCGGCCCCGTGACCACGCGGAAGCCCCGGGGTCGCGGTATCCACCAGAAAGGCGCTGACGCCGCCAGGGGTTTTTGCAAACACCAGGCAAATCTGCACGTGCTGCGGGATATGCACCTCGGTCTTGGTGCCGTTCAGCACCCAGCCGTTGCCCTCCTGGCGCGCGGTGCTGCGCATGTCGGTCATTTTGGAGCCGGACTCGAGTTCGGTGATGCCGGTGATGGAGTAGGACGCACCCGATGCCAGCAGCGGCAGGTAGTGCCGGCGTTGCGCGTCGGTGGCGAAGCTCAGTACCGCCATCACCGTCTGCTGCAACAGGTTCAGCGCCGCACCCAGGCTGGCGTCGACGCGCGAGATTTCCTCGACGATGATCGCGTGTTCCAGCGCGCCGCCGCCCATGCCGCCATATTCGGTTGGAATGACCACGCCGGGCCAGCGCCGCTCGCCCAGGGCGCGCCACAGGTCGGTGCCCCACACGGCGTCATCGCTGCGCTGGTTGGCGCTCGCCGCGACGACGGTTTCCGCGAAGGCGCGGACTTCGGCTTGCAGCGCGCGCTGCGCCGGGGTCAGGTCCATGTCCACGTCTATTCTCCGGGGATTTTAGCGCCGAGCTTGTCGAGCCCATAGAACTCCAGCGCCTCGGCCACGCGCGCGCGGTCCGGGGCGCCATGAAACCATCCACGGCGGCTCTGCATCATGCCGCTGCCGCGCTTGAGGTCCACCATCATCTCCGCGGTCTTGAAGGTCAGGGCGAGACCGTCGATCACGGTGGCGCCGCCGATGGACGAGACGCCTTCACTGGCCAGCAGCAGGTTCAGGGGCATTTCGCCGGGAACCAGGACGTCCACGTTCAGCTCCCGCACCATGCGTTCGACGGTTTGTTTGACGCGGGCGATCACCTCGGCACGCAGCCCGGGATCGCCGAGTGCCGCCGCGACCTCCTGGAAGCTGACCCCCGCCGCACGGATGCCGGCAAACGAGTCGGACAGGCCCATGGCGCGGATATAGTCCGGCCAGAACTCCTCGCGCTCGGTGTTGAAGAACACCAGCCCGAAACGGCGGCCATACAGCCCGGCGAGGCGAAAGGCGGTGTCGCCGTAGCCCACCACCGGAATGTCGACCAGCGTGCGGATTTCGCGCAGCATCGGCCCGGGCAGGCTGGCCAGTACCATGGCGTCGAAACCCTGGCGTTCCGCCTCCAGCCCGGCGGCGATCCATTGGTTGCCGTGCAGCCAGTAGAGATAGCTGGTTGCGATGTCGGGTCCGGGATAGTTCGCATTGAACGTGCCGGGCGCGAAGCCGTGCAGCACCACCTCGGTGTCCGGGCGTGTCACCGTGTCGATCCGCGTCCGCAATGCCGCGGCATAGGCCGGCAGATCGCCTAGGACGGTCATGCTTTGGTGCCAGATTCGCACGGTACGTTCTCCACCTATGGCCGCTCTCATGGGCAGCCTGCACGGAAATCATCGGAGCCTTCGCATCGAATTGTCAATCGCACCGACCGATTATCATCGTATATGGTATAAAAAATGGGCTATAAGTCCATTTTTCGCCGGTTTCGACTTGCCGCGCCGCGATCTTCGCGACTAGTGTTTCGCAACGGCAAGCGAAGCGAGCGATGGTGGCTGACAACGACACCCAACCGGCGGCCGGCAGCGCCCTGGCGCGCGGCATCGGCATCCTGCGCTGCTTCTCCGGCCGGCAGCAGCAGCTCAGCCGCAAGGAACTGGTCGCGCGCACCGGCCTGCCCAAGGCGACCATCTCGCGCCTGACGCAGACCTTGTGCGAGCTCGGCCTGCTCCGACCCGCCGCCCCGCCCGGTAGTTTCGTGCTGGGGCCGGACGTGCTCACCTTCGCGCCCGCCGTGCTCGGCCGCCTGTCGCTGCGCCACGTCGCGCGCGCCGCCATGCAGGAACTGGCCGACCACGCCCGCGCGCAGGTGACCATCTCGGCCGGCACCGGCGCCGGGTTGGTGTTCGTCGAGATCTGCCAGGGCGAGGGGAGCAAGGTGTTTCGCCCCGAGATCGGCACCCGCCTGTCGTTGACCCGCACCGCCTCCGGGCGGGCCTACCTGCTGGCCGAGCAGCCGCACATCCGCGAGCGCCTGCTCCACCGGCTGACGGAGGAGGACAGCGCGCAGGCGGCCTGGCTGACGAAACGCCTGTCCGACACGTGCCAGGACCTGACGCAGCGCGGCTTTGCCCACAATGTCGGGGACATGCACCCGGACATCATGGGCGCCGCCATTCCGGTGCGCGCGCCGGCCGGGCAGATTTTGGTCTTCACTTGCACCGTCACCGCCTTCCAGGCGACCCAGGAGCAGTTGCTGGCCGATATCGGGCCGCGGCTGATGGCGGTGGTGAAAGGTGTGGAAGCGGCCTTGCCGGAACAGGCCGCGACCATCGACTGGTCGAACAGCGCCCCGCGCAAAACCTCCCGCGTTCGCTGGGACGTTCCCACCACCGCGCTGCCGTGAAGCCGACAACCGACCGGAACCCGGCACCATGTAAATGTCGACCTACGCAAAGGGGAAGACGCCATGCCGACATCCGAGGCCACGACGATCCTCGACCTTGCTTCCCTTGCCTATGAGGCCAGGCACGTCCTGGCGCACAAGGCACTCGTGCATCAGACCGACGAGGTGCAGGTGAATGTCTATGTGCTCGAGCCGGGCGGCCGTATTCCGCCGCACCGGCACAGCACAAGCTGGGACATCTCGCTGGTGATCGAGGGCGAGATCGAGGCGCGTTTCACCGAGGGCGGGAAGCTGCGGACGGTGCGCTGCGGCGCGCAGGCGTTGAACCTGGTACCGCCGGGCGTGGTGCATGAGATCGTCAATGCCAGCACGGTCCGGCCGGCCAAATTCCTGCTGATCCAGAGCCCCTCGCACAGCTTCGACTTCATCAAATCGGAGACCCCAGCCCCGGCGTGAGCCGGGTCCGTTGCCGGGGCCACGCGCGATTTATTTCAGGGTGCGCCGGGACGGCACGGTCTCGGTGCCGGTCACGCCTTCCCGCGCCAGGTGCGCGAGCTGCTCCGGCGTGTAGCCCAGCAGCCTGGTCAGCACCGCATCGGTGTGCTGGCCCAGCGTCGGCGCGATGCACTCGATCGGATAAGGCGCATTGCCCTCGCGGAACGGCAGCACCGATTGCGGGAAGTCGCCGATAAACGGGCGCGGATAGGTGTGCCAATAGCCGCGCGCCAGAAGCTGCGGGTCGTCGAACAGCGCATAGGGCGCGCGCGCCACGCCGGCGGCGACGCCGGCTTCCTGCAACGCCGCCATCGCCTGGTCCGCCGTTTGCGTCGCGGTCCAGGCGGACAGCGCCTGTTCGATGCGGTCCTGGTCGGCGAGCCTCCCGGCGGCGCTGTGCAGCGACGGATCGGCGGCCAGGTCGCGCCGCCCGATCGTCAGCGCGCAGGCCTGCCACATCGCATCGTCGGTCACCGTGACGGCAAGCCACTGATCCTCGCCCAGGCAGGGAAACACGCCGTGCGGCGCGTGGTCGGGGTGGCGGTTGCCGGTGCGCGGCGGCGTCGCGCCGGCGGAGCAGGCGATCATCGCCGGCGCGGCCATCGGCAGCATGCATTCGACCTGCGACAGATCGATCAGCTGGCCTTCGCCGGTGCGCTTGCGGTGCAGCAGCGCCACCAGCAGCGCCGCCGCCGCGTTCAGCCCGCCGGTGGCGTCGCCAAAGGCGATGTGGCCCATCACCGGCGGATCGCCCGGGCGTCCGGCGATGCTCGGCAGACCCGATGCGTGTTCCAGCGTGGAGCCGTAGGCGCGGCAGTCGCGCCACGGCCCGGTGCTGCCGAACGCGCACATCGACGCCATCACCAGGGTCGGGTTGACCTCGCGCAGGCGCGCGTAGTCCAGCCCGAGCTTGGGCAGCACGTCGGCGGCGTAGTTCTCCACCACTGCGTCGGCGCCGGCGACCAGCGCCTTGAGCGCGGCGACGCCATCGGCATGCGTCAGATCGAGCGTGATGCCGAGCTTGCTGCGGTTCAGCGCATTGAATCGTCCGGTCTTCTCGTACAGCCGCTCGACCGCCGCACCGGGCCGGTTATCGACGCCGCGCCACCAATCGGCATAAGCGCAGGCTTCGACTTTCACGATCTCCGCGCCGAGATCGCCAAGCATGCGCGTCGCCAGCGGACCGGCCCAGCCCATCGACAGGTCGATCACGCGCATGCCGGCGAGCATCTTCCGTCCGGTGGCCTGGCCCGGCGCCGGCGCAGGGCGGGGCGTCGGGTGCGCGCTGCCCAGCGCCGGCACAATGCCGCCCCGGCGCGGCGGCGTGCGCGTGAGATGCAGCGGCGAGGCCGGACCTTCCACCGTACGGTCGCACAGCCCGATCGTGGCGATGGCGCCGCGATCGCGAAATGGCGCGGCGCCGAGAATATCCGCCATCGACGGCACCGGCACGATCGGCAGCTTGCGGGCGATGGCTTCCTTGAACCAGTGCGCGACGCTGCCTTCGGCGAGCTTCGGCATGAAGCGCGCCTCCAGCGCGGCGGCCTGCGGCAGTCGCTCCGCTCCTAGTACGCAAGTCGGATCGGTGGCCAAATCATCCAGGCCGAGCATATAGCAGAAGCCTTGCCATTGCAGCGGCGTGACCAGCGTTATGCCGATCCAGCCGTCTTTCACCGGGTAGATTCCAACCGGATAGGTCGGCCAGAATCGGTTGATGCCGATGCGCGGCTGGGTTTCGCCGCGCACCCAGGCATCCGACGTCTGCAACTCCGCATAGGCGATGCACGCCTCGAACACGCTGACTTCCAGCGTGCGGCCGGTATCGCCCGCCTGGCGCGCGGCAAGTGCCGCCATCGCGGCGATGAAGCCGGTGATGCCGCCGATGGTCGCCGCCTGGAAATCCGGCATCACCAGCGGCGGACCCTCCGCCGGGCCAAGTGGCTGCACCATGCCGGCCAGCGCCCGGCACGCCATGTCGCTGCCGCGGAAGCCGGCATAGGGTCCGGTATTGCCGAACCAGGACATATCCACCACCACCAGCCCCGGATTGGCGGCGCGCGCGGCGGCGAGATCGACCCCGGGCGTGCCGGCCGAGGCGATGCACACGTCGGCGGTTGCCAGCAGCGCGGCAACATCCTGCGTTGCGCTGTGCTTG
This sequence comes from Acetobacteraceae bacterium, assembly GCA_003133265.1. GTDB lineage: Bacteria > Pseudomonadota > Alphaproteobacteria > Acetobacterales > Acetobacteraceae > PALSA-911. Next base: position 2,488 of record PKWQ01000303.1, on the reverse strand, counting down.
CCGAAATTCAGGAAGGCGAAGCTGGCGCTTTCCGGGCTGGCGCCGGCGCGGCCTTGGATCAGCGGGGCGGCATGGCGTCCGGGATCGCCCGCTGGCGGCTCGATCTTGATGACCTCGGCGCCGAAATCGGCGAACAGCCGGGCGCAGTACGCCGCTGCCGGCAACAGGCCGATTTCCACGGCGCGCAATGCGGATAAAGGCACAGCTTCCTCCGTCCCTCCGGCGCGCTCTTGCGGCATCGCCCCGATTTGCCGACGACGATGGTGCGGCGGCGGTTTTCACGCAAGTCGCATAATATTCCGTCCGGTAGAGCATAGAGGTTCCATACCAAACGCCGGTTTATCGTAACCAATGCGACGAGTGCGATGGGGCGGTTCGTTCGCGGTCGGGGCCATTGTGGCGACGATGGAGTTGAAATCGCGCGCTTCGCGGGATTTAGGTTGCGGGCGAACCCAAAAGGTGGCGGGATAGCTGTCACTGTGGCCCTCCTGTCGTTTCCGGGGGTCAGCTAAATCCGCATAAGCTTGTGACGGTTCGTCAAAAAAAGAAGCACCTGTGGAGGAACGCATGTCAACGACGACACCCAGGCGTACCGGGATCGGACGCCGCCGCCTGATCCAGGGCATCGGCGCCGCCAGCCTCGGCTCCGGCCTCGCCATGCCCGCGATCGCGCAGAACAAGCCCATCCGCATGGGCTGGATCGCCGCCGTATCCGGCATGTTCGCCTCCAACGCCCAGGCGCAGGACTGGGGCTTCCACATGGCGGTCGCCGACATCAACGAAAAAGGCGGGCTGCTCGGGCGCAAGATAGAGATCATCATGCGCGACAGCGCCGCCGATCCGTCCAAGGCGGTCAGCTTCGCGAAAGAGCTTTGCTACAACGAGAACATCGATGTGCTGTGCGGGCCGATCAACAGCGGCGAGGCGCTGCCGACGCTCGGCATCGTCTCCGGCGCCAAGAAGCTGAATTTGATCGGTGGGTCGGTGGAGGAGCTGATCGACCCGGTGAAATATCCGCTCGGCTTCCGCAACCTCAACACCAACGGCCAGTGGATCAAGGTCGGCGTGAAGTTCATGGTCGAGGAGCTGAAGAAGACCAGGATCGCGATCATCGACGACAACACCGGCTACGGTGTGCTGTCGCGTGATACCGCCACGAAATTCTTGGCCGCCTACAACCTCAAACCGGTCTATACGGCGACCGTCGACCCGAACAAGCCGGATGTGACTGACGAGTTGCTGAAGGCCAAGGAGGCTGGCGCGGACGCCATCACCGAGTGGTCCAACGCCGCCGGCTTCGTCGCCCGTCTGGTCAACGCGCGTGGCGAACAGAACTGGAACGTTCCCATCATTGGCCATCCCGCCATTCTGCAGGAGACGGTGGCGAAGCTGCTGAGCAAGCGTTCGTACTGGGAAAATGCCTACGGCGTTGGCTATGCGCACCAGATTGTCGACGCGCAGGGCAACCTGCCGGCGAACGTCCGGGCCTTCATGGACAAGCACAAGGATACCATCGGTCCCTATCTGGCCGCCGGTCTGCCGGCCTTCCTACAGGGCCATGCGGCTGTGACGATCTATGCCGCCGGTGTGACCAAGGCGGGCGACACGGATCCGTTCAAGGTGAAGGCGGCGCTGGAATCCATCCNNGCCCGTTCAGCTACACGCCCACCGACCACAACGGCTACCGCGACGACGCCATCAAGCTGCTTGTTGCCAACGCGCAACTGCCGAACCAGGGATACCCGCCGGTGAAGCTCGGCTGAACCAGTCCAGACGGAACCGCTGCATTGCTGCTCGTCATCGTCAGCGGACTGGCGCTTGGTGGTCTGTACGGCATGACCGCGCTGGTCTACAATGTGATGTATTCGACCTCGAAGGTGCTGAGTTTCGGCACCGGCCAGTTCGCCATGGTCGGCGGCATCTGCGCCGCGTGGCTGGTGCTCGATCTGCATCTGCCGCTTTGGCTCGGGTTGCTGGCNNGTCGCGTCCGGCGCGGTGTTCGGCTGGCTCAGCGAACTGATCGCGGTGCGCCGCATCGTTGCCGCGTCGGACGAGCATCTGTGGGTGCTGAGTACACTCGCCCTGGCCACCATGGTGCAGGAGGCGATGGGCATCGCCTGGGGCACCGACCCGACGCCGTTCCCGCGCGTGTTCCCGCAGGAGTTCGCCGGCAGCTTCGACCAGAAATTCTGGCTGCCGTTGATCTTCGCGGTGCTGATGGCGGTGGGGCTGGAGCAATTCTACCGCCGCTCGATGACCGGCAAGCTGTTCATCGCCATGTCCGAAGACAGCTTCGCCGCCCGTGCGCGGGGCGTGGCGACCGACCGGATGCGATCGCTGAGCTACGTGCTCGCCGGCATGCTGGGCGCGCTTGCCGGGTTCGTCGGCGGGCAGCTCACGTTCGCGGATTTCGCGCTCGGCACCGCGCTCGGGCTGTCCGGCTTTATCGCGCTGGCGGTGGGAGGGATCGGCAGTTCGGTCGGCGCGC
>PKWQ01000266.1 GCA_003133265.1 Acetobacteraceae bacterium | reverse complement strand
TGGCCCGACAGCGCCAGCGACAGGCCGAGATTGACCTGCACGTTTTCCGCGCCGGGTGCCAGGGCCAGCGACCTCCGGTAGGCAAGCTGGGCCTCGTCGTGCTGGTCCTCGAGATCGCGGGCGATGCCGAGATTGTTCCATCCCGCCGCGTTATCGGGGGCGCGGGCGACCGCCGTCTGGAAAGCGAGGGCGGCGGCGTGCGGATCGGACCGCAGCAGGACGCGGCCGAGGCCGAGCCAGGCAATGGCGGAGGACGGGTCGCGGGTGGTGGCAGCGCGATAGGCGGTGCCGGCTCCGGTCAGGTCGCCCATGGCGTAGAGCACGTTGGCCCGCGTGATCATCGCCTGCACGTTGCCCGGATCCCTCTCCAGGATGAGGTTGGCGACGCGCAGGGCCATTTCGGGCTCGCCGGCGGCAAGGGCGGCATCGGACACCCTCGGCGTCACCCGGCCGATATCGCCGCTCACCCCGGCCGGCTTGTTGTCGCAGGCGGCGAGCATAAGCAGCGAGGCAAGGGTGAGCCCCAGCGACACACCCCCGCGCGGCTTGACCCTGACAACCCCAATCAGAGAAATCATTTAGACGCGGTAAACCTGAACCCGTCACCCCAGCGCGACACCTTGCCGGTCGAGGGCGAGGGGAAATGCCCGGTGCAGATCAGGGTCGAGGTGTCGCAGTAGCACTCCAAAAACTTCCGCCGCGTCACCGAGCCCTGCTTCTGGTCGTAGTCGGCCCGCATCCCAAGCTCCGGATAGCGCGCCTGCAACGGCGAGTGGATCAGGTCGCCGCTGACCACCGCGTCCTTGCCCGACTTGCCCAGCAGCACCGCGAAATGGTCCGGCGTGTGGCCCGGCGTCGGGCTCAGGCGGATATGGTCGTTGAGCTGGAAGTCGGAACTGACCAGATCGGCCTGCTTGGCGGCAACGATCGGCAGCACGCTGTCGGCGATCGGGCCGACTTCCTCCTTGGCATTCTCCGCCGCCCAGTAGTCGAACTCCTTCTGCGCGAAGATGTAGCGCGCGTTCGGGAAGGTCGGCACCCAGCGGCCGTTCAGCAGCTTGGTGTTCCAGCCGACATGATCGACATGCAGATGGGTGCACATCACGTAGTCGATGTCCTCGACCTTTAGCCCGTGCGCGGCCAGGCCGTCCATGTAGGCGGTGCCCTTCATCATGTTCCAGAACGGCCGCGTCGGGCGCGGCTTGTCGTTGCCGACGCAGCTGTCGATCAGGATCGTGTGGTGCGGCGTACGCACGACGTACGACTGGATGCAGAGCAGAAGCTCCCCAGTGGCGGGGTCGAGCGCGTCCATCTTTTCCATCCAGCCGCGATTCTCGGCCAGAACCTCCGGCGTCAGGGTAGGAAAGAAGGTCAGCGGGTCGAAGAACGGCTTTTCGTCCTCGATCACGCGATGGACGGTCATATCGCCGACGGTGAAGGTGGTGTTCATAGCCCGGACGCTCCTATTGGCACTGGATTGGGCGGAAGGTTAGGCGAGCACGGCCGGGCTGCGAAGGTGAAATCGCCGTCCGCACGGTTTTCCTTGACTTTGCTGCACTGCGCAATTATCAGTCTGCCCGCGCCCCTTGATGTGGTTCTGCGCGCTGCCAGTCGGTGGACATTTTCCCGCTGATCAACACGCTTCCCAGGTAGCCCATTTCACTCAGCAATATGCGCCGGTTCGCGGTCCTGCCGACTGCGTTCGACTCGCGTCCGCGCTTCAGCGGGGACGCGTGGTCAATCTTACTGAAAGACCATTCATGACCAGCTTTGAATCCCTTGGCCTCGCCGCGCCGCTGCTACAGGCATTGGCGACCGAGGGGTATACGACCCCTACCCCGATCCAGTCGCAGGCAATTCCGCATGTGATGACCGGGCACGACCTGCAAGGCATCGCCCAGACCGGCACCGGCAAGACCGCCGCCTTCGCGCTGCCCATCCTGCACCGGCTGATGGCGCAAAATCGTGCCCCCGCCCCGCGATCCTGCCGCGTCCTGGTGCTCGCGCCGACCCGTGAGCTTGCCAGCCAGATCGCCGAGAGCTTCCGCACCTACGGCCGGCAGACCAAGCTGCGCACCACGCTGATGTTCGGCGGCGTGCCGAAGCCGCGCCAGGCGCGTGCCATCGCCGGCGGCATCGACATCCTGGTCGCCACCCCCGGCCGACTGCTCGATCATCTGAACGACCGCGCCGTGCGCCTGGACCTGACCGAGATCCTGGTGCTGGACGAGGCCGACCACATGCTCGACCTCGGCTTCATCGTGCCGATCCGCAAGATCGCCGCGATGCTCCCGGACAAGCGCCAGACGCTGTTCTTCTCCGCCACCATGCCGAAGGAGATCGGCACCCTGGCCAACCAGCTGCTGCACAACCCCGTCCATGTCGCGGTGGCGCCCGTCGCCACCACGGTGGAGCGGGTCGAGCAGCAGGTGATCTTCGTCGATACCGCCCGCAAGCGCGGCCTGCTGACCGACATCCTGCGCGGCAAGCAGGAAGTAGGCGCCGAGATGGGCCGCACCCTGGTCTTCACCCGCACCAAGCATGGCGCGGACAAGGTGGTGAAGCATCTGGAACAGGCCGGCGTGCAGGCCGACGCGATCCACGGCAACAAGAGCCAGCCGCAGCGCGAGCGCGCGCTGGCAGCGTTCCGCTCCGGTCAGGTCAAGGTGCTGGTGGCGACCGACATCGCCGCGCGCGGCATCGACGTGGACGGCGTGACCCACGTCATCAACTTCGACCTGCCGAACGTGCCGGAAAGCTACGTCCACCGCATCGGCCGCNNTCGGCCGCACCGCGCGCGCCGGCGCAGCGGGCATCGCCATCAGCTTCTGCGACGCGCAGGAGCGCGCCTTCCTGCGCGACATCGAGAAGCTGATCCGCGCCCGCGTCCCGGTGATGCAGCCCCCCGCCCGCGCGGCCTGACTTCGCGGAGACCAAATGACGGCTACACGCTGACTATATAGCCCGTGTCGATAACAGACGCCTCCCCGTTCGCGAGGAGGCGTTTTGTTATGGGGCTACCCCAACGCGCTCAGCCGCAGCCGCTCGGCGGCGCGGGCGCGCCCGATCAACGCCAACATCACCCCGATATCCGGCCCGTGGTCCTCGCCCGTCAGC
>PKWQ01000223.1 GCA_003133265.1 Acetobacteraceae bacterium | reverse complement strand
TTCGAAATGCGATTCCCCTGGGCATGCAGGACAAACGTGGCGCCTATCGCCCCGCTGTCATGGCATAATGCCACCGCCGTCCGCAGCACCGCCTGCTCCGCTCCGGCGGACATCGCCGCACCGTCGTCGCGCGCCACGATCTCCGGACGCACCGCGCCGTAGCCGAAGCGCGGCGCCAGTTCCATGTCGAGCGCGATCCGCCCGGCACGGCCCTCGACGATCCGCACCAGGGTGGGGGTTGGCGCGGACGGCACCATGAAGTCGATCAGCGCCGCGCCGCCGCTGGCGGAGTCGAAGGATGTCTCCAGGATCATCGTGCCGGGACGATAGCGCCGCGTGGTGCGATAGCCGGGTTCGGCCGGGCCGATGCGCCAGCGTCCGTTATCCGCGCTGCCAAGCAGGGCCGCGAAACAGGCCGGGCTGTCGAACCGGGGCCAGCACAGCCAATCGACCGCGCCATCGCGGCCGACCAGCGCGGCGCCACGGCAGTCGCCGATCAGCGCATAATCCTCGATCGGCGGCTGGTTCAGCCGGCACGCCCCCAGGCGCGATCCTGGTTGGTCGGGCACGAGCACGGCTCGCCAGCCGTTACGGGCTGATCCAGCGGGCAAACATAGGGGCCAGCGTAGCAGGCCTGCCCGGGCGGTCCGCCCGGCGGCGGTGCATAATAGGCCGGCGGCGGCGCGTAATAGACCGGCGGCGGCCCATAATAGATCGGCGGCGGGCCGATATAGACGGGTGGCGGCATGATCCCGATGCCGACGCCCCAACCGCCACCCCATCTTGCCTGCGCCGGCGCGGCGGCACCCAATGCCGAGACCACGAGGGCGGCAATGAACGACACACGCAACAGCTGAGGGAATCGCTTCATAGCAGTGATCCTGGCGCCAAATTGTATCTAAATTATGTCATGTGCCCGGTTCGAGAATCCAAGCCCGCATCAGCGCGCTGACCGCTTCCGGCGCCTCCAGCGGCGGCAGATGCCCACAGCCTTCCAGCACCACCAGCCGCGCCCCCGGAATGCCCGCCGCGATCTCCCGCGCCAGCGGCGGAGGGGTCAGTTGATCGCCCGCGCCAACCACCACCAGGCTCGGCACATCGATGCGGGCAAGCCCCGGCCGACTGTCCGGACGGTGCAGGATCGCGGTCTGCTGGCGCAGGAACGCGTCCCGCCCCACCCGGGTGGCCATCGCCGTCACCTCGGCACCCAGCACCGGATCGTTCGCCCGATCCGGATGCAGCAGGTTCGGCAGCATGCGCGGCGCCACGCCGTGGAACCGGCCGGACGCCGACAAAGCCATCAGCGCCCGCCGCCGCCGCATCTGCGCCTCCGAATCCGGTCGGGCGGAGGTGTCCATCAGCAGCAGCCGGCTCACCCGCTCCGGCGCCAGACGCATGATGGCGAAGGCCGCGTAACCGCCCATCGACAGCCCCGCCAGCGCGAAACGCGCGGGCATACGGGCCAGCGCGCGCTCGGCCATCGCCTCGAAACGGTCGTCCAGCGTCAGATCGGCCACGGTGCAGACAGCGATATCGGCAAGTGCGGCGACCTGATCGCGCCACAGGCGCGCGTCGCACAACAGGCCCGGCAACAGCAGAACTGGGGTCATGCGCTTTTCTACGGAGCAGACCGGACGCCGCCAAGCTTGACTTTCCCGCGTTTCATCTTGATATGCCCACATTACGCGTGACAGTCCGCGCCAGGCGCCTGAGCGCATGGGTATCTGCTCCGTGTCGCACATACGTCTGCGTTTCAATCCACGGGCGCGTGGCCGAACGCCAGCACTCTTCTGGGACCAACATTTGACCGACCCAACGACCGCCCCGGCGGAACCGACCGACCTCGCCCACATCGAGGCCGCGACATCCGCCCCTCTACCGGAGCAGCCCACCCAGGCGCCCGAACCGGCACCTGTGCCGGAAGCGGTTGCGGCGGAAACGCCGATGCCCGAAGCGCCGGCAGCGGAACCGCACGAAGCTGCGCCGGAAACCGCCCCCGAACCGGAAACCGCGACGGATGCGGGCGAGGCCAGCGCCGAGGAGCCGCCCCCCGCGCTACCCGCGGAGGAACCGCCCCGTACCCTATTCGCCGATCTCGGCCTGTCCGAGCCGGTGCTGCGCGCCGTCGAGGAGATGGGCTACCGCCATCCGACGCCGATCCAGGAACAGGCGATCCCCTACGTGCTGATGGGCCGCGACGTGCTGGGCACGGCGCAGACCGGCACCGGCAAGACCGCCGGCTTCACCCTGCCGATGCTGGACATCCTCGCCGGCTCCCGCGCCCGCGCGCGGATGCCGCGCAGCCTGATCCTGGAACCGACGCGCGAGCTGGCGTTGCAGGTGGCGGAGAATTTCGTTCAGTACGGCAAATATCTGAAGCTGACGCACGCCCTGATCATCGGCGGCGAGAGCATGTCCGATCAAAAAGAAGTGCTGATGCGCGGCGTCGATGTGCTGATCGCCACCCCGGGGCGGCTGATCGACATGTTCGAGCGCGGCGGCATCCTGCTGACCGACACCAAGCTGCTGGTGATCGACGAGGCCGACCGGATGCTGGACATGGGCTTCATCCCCGATGTCGAGCGCATCGTCGCCATGCTGCCGAAGACCCGCCAGACCCTGTTCTTCAGCGCCACCATGGCGCCGGAGATCAAGCGCCTGTCGGATGCGTTCCTGCAGAACCCGAAGCTGATCTCGGTTTCCCGCGCCGCCTCGGTCGCGGTCACCATCACCGCCGGTCTGGCGATGGTCGCCGAGACCGACAAGCGTGAGGCGCTGCGGCGGCTGATCCGCACCCAGAACGTGCAGAACGCGCTGATCTTCTGCAACCGCAAGGTCGACGTCGACATCCTCTACAAGTCGCTGGCGAGGCACAAATTCAGCGTCGGCGCGCTGCATGGCGACATGGCGCAGACAGTGCGATTCGCCACGCTGGAGAAGTTCAAGGCCGGCGAACTGCGGCTGTTGGTGTGCAGCGACGTGGCGGCACGCGGCCTCGACATCGGCGGGCTGTCGCATGTGTTCAATTTCGACGTGCCGCAGCATCCCGAGGACTACATCCACCGGATCGGCCGCACCGGCCGCGCCGGTCTGGCCGGCAACGCCTTCACCATCGCCGCCCCCACCGACCGGCTGGCGGTGGAAGCGATCGAGAAGCTGACCGGCAACCCGATCCCGCCGGTGGTCGTCGAGGGGCTGGACCCGGTCGACTGGGCCGAGGGCGACGGCCGGCAGCGTGGACGCGGCGGACGCGGCAAGCCCGCCGCGCGCGGCAAGCCCGAACCGAAAGCCAAGGCCGAACCCCGCGCCAAAGCCGAGCCCCGCCCCAGGGCCACCCCCCGCGTCAAGGCCGAGCCGCAAGACGTCGCGATGGCGGTAGAGCCGCAGGAACACCCCGTGGAACGCGCC
>PKWQ01000178.1 GCA_003133265.1 Acetobacteraceae bacterium | reverse complement strand
CAGGATGCGCTCGGTCTGTTTGTCTTGCGGCAGATCGAAGCGGGAGTGAATGGCGCCGACGACCAGATCGAGCCGCCGCAGAATCCGATCGGGCAAATCGAGCGAGCCATCTTCGAGGATGTCGACTTCGATCGATTTCAGCACGACGAACCCTGATAGACCGTCGTTGGTCCGGTCGATTTCGTCGATCTGCCGGGCCAGCCGCTTGGCATCCAGGCCGTGCGCCACGGTGACGCGGCGGCTGTGCTCGGTGATCGCGATATAGCCGTAGCCCTTCGCCTGCGCCGCCTGCGCCATGTCCCGCAGGTTGGCCCGGCCGTCGCTGGCGGCGGTGTGGACGTGCAGGTCGCCACGGATGTCGTCCAGCGTCACCAGATGCGGCAGTTTTCCCTCGCGCGCCGCGTCGATCTCTCCCTGGTCTTCGCGCAGCTCCGGGGGAATGATCGGCAGGCCGAGATGCCGGTAGAGTTCCGCTTCCGACCGGCCGGCGAGGCGCCTGGCGCCGTCGAACAGGCCGTATTCATTGAGCTTCTGGCCGCGATCGACGGCGATCTGACGCAACGCGATGTTGTGCGCTTTCGATCCGGTGAAGTAGTTAAGCGCCGCGCCGAAGCTCTCCTCCGGCACCACGCGCAGGTCGACCTGCAGGCCATTGCGCAACCGGATGGTGGCGCGCGTCGGTCCCTGCTCGACGATCTCGGCCACGTCCTCGTAGCCGGTGAATCGCTGCATCACCGGCCGGCTCGGCTGGGCGGCGACCACGATGTCGAGATCGCCGACCGTGTCGCGCCGCCGGCGGTAGCTTCCCGCCACCTCGGCCCGCAGCACACCGTCGGCCTGCCGCAGATGACGCAGCAACGGCATGACAATCTGTTCGGCGGTCGCCAGCTTGGTCCGCTTTGTCTGTCCCGCATTTTCCGCGATGGCGCGCAGCACCCTCGCCTCGATGCCCGGACCGAATCCTGGTACGCCGCGCAACTTGCCGGCCTTTGCTGCTACGGCGAGCTTGTCGATCGTGTCGATACCAAGCGTGTCGTGCAGCAGATGCACCCGCTTGGGACCGAGACCCGGCAGCGCAAGCAGGGCGGTTATCCCAGCAGGCACCTCGCGCGAGAGTTCGTCGAGCAGTGGCAGATGCCCGCCGCGGGCGATGGTGGCGATCTTGTCAGCAAGGTCCCTGCCGATGCCGGGAAAATCATCGAGGTCCTGGCCCTCGGCCAGCATGTCGGTGACGCTGCGTGGCAGCTCGCCAACCAGCCGCGCCGCTCGCCGGTAGGCGCGTACCCGGAACGGGTTGGCGCCCTCGATGTCGAGCAGATCGGCGATCTTGTCGAGCTGACTGGCGATCTCGGCGTTGACGACTGGCATGGGACGCTCTTCGCGGGGTTCCCGTGAACGAATGAAACTGCGCCGGATCGCGGCCAAATGCGTTGACCTGCGTCAAGAGCGGCCCACTGCCTACGTGCGATTGACCGAAATCAAGGAATTGCCGCGAAATCCCGCGCACCATGGCACGATGCTTGAGCAGAGCCTGCTGCTGACCGACCTGTACGAGCTGTCCATGCTCGAGGCTTACGCCGCGCACGGCATGGCGGAGACGGCGGTGTTCGAGCTGTTCGTTCGCAACCTGCCCCCCGGGCGCGGCTTCCTGATGGCCGCGGGCCTCGAGCAGGCCGTCGAGTTCCTGGAGGCGATGCGGTTCACACCCGACGAACTGGCGTGGCTGCTTGCGTCGGGGATGTTCTCTTCCGGGTTTTTGGACGGCTTGAAGGATTTGCGCTTCACCGGCGATGTCGACGCGCTGCCGGAAGGCACCGTGTTTTTTCCCAATGAGCCGGTCCTGCGCGTCACCGCGCCGCTGCCCCAGGCGCAACTGGTCGAGACGCGGCTGCTCAATCTGGTGCATTTCCAGACGGTCATCGCCTCGAAGGCGGCGCGCATGGTGCTGGCGGCGCCGGGCAAGCAGCTGGTGGATTTCGGCCTGCGCCGGGCGCACGGCGCCGAGGCGGGGCTGCTCGCCGCGCGCGCGAGCTATCTGGCGGGGTTCTCGAGCACCGCGACGGTGCTGGCCAGCCGAGATTTCGGCATTCCGGTGGTCGGGACCATGGCGCATTCCTTCGTGCAGGCGCACGACGACGAGGCAACCGCCTTCGAGCGCTTCGCCCGCGTGCGGCCAAAGGCGCTGACATTGTTGATCGACACCTATGACACGGAGCGCGGCGCCGCCATCGTTGCCGGCCTCGCGCCGCGCCTCGCCGCGCAGGGCATCACGATCGGTGCGGTGCGGCTGGACAGCGGAGATCTGGCATCGCATGCCCACGCTGTGCGGGCGATCCTCGATGTGGCGGGATTGCAGGCGATCCGCATCTTTGCCAGTGGTGGACTGGACGAACACAGCCTGCTGGCGCTCTGCCGCGGCGGCGCGCCGATCGACGGCTTCGGTGTCGGCACCAGCCTGACCACCTCCGCCGACGCGCCGGCGCTGGATTGCGCCTACAAGCTGCAGGAATACGCCGGCCGGCCGCGACGCAAGCGCAGCGAAGGCAAGGCCACTTGGCCCGGCCGCAAGCAGGTGTATCGGCGCTACACCGCGCACGGGACCATTGCCGCAGATGTGGTCGCGCTGCTCGACGAAGCGACGGATGGCGAGGCGCTGTTGCAGCCGGCGATGCGCGACGGCAAGCGCGTCCCCGGCTTTCCCGGTCTCATGGAGGCCCGCATCCGCGCCGCGGGCGCGCTTGCCCAACTGCCGGACACGCTGCGGCGCCTGGAGCCGGCCGATGTCCCCGTGGAGATCAGTCGGGGCATTCGCCAACTGGCGGCGCAAGCGGATCGGGCGGCGACGCCGGACCACGCGCTGTGACGGACATTCTTTGCGCCCTCGAGGAACAGGGCATCGTGATCGACTTCCTGTCGCATCCGGCAAGCTACGGGCTTGGAGATGGCGCGGTGGAGCGGATCGAAACCCACTGTTCGATCGTTTTCCTGGCGGCCGATCGTGCCTACAAGCTGAAGCGGGCGATCCGCTATGCCTCGCTCGACTACACCACGCGCGCCTTGCGCCAAGCCGCGTGCGAGGCGGAACTGGTGTTGAACCGGCGGACCGCGCCGGACCTCTATTTGAGCGTGCGATCGATCAACCGCGATGCCGGTGGCCGGCTGGCATTCGACGGACCAGGTTTTGCGCTTGACCACGTCGTGGTCATGCAGCGGTTCGCGCAGACGGATCTGTTCGATCGCATGGCCGAGAGCGGCGGTTTGACGCCGGCGCTGATGCAGGCGCTTGGCGGTACTGTCGCGCACCTGCACCGCATCGCGGAGGCAACGCCCGCATTCGGCGGCAGCGATGGCATCCGCCGCGTGATCGCCGACAACGACCGCGAACTGGCGAAAATTGCCGCGGCATTGGATGGCGCCGCTGTCGGCACGCTGAGCGGCAGCACCCGGGCCGCGCTCGATGCGATGGCGGCACTGCTCGACCGGCGGCGCATCGAGGGCAAGGTCCGCCGTTGCCACGGCGATCTGCGGCTTGCCAATATCTGCCTCTATTCCGGCCGACCGACCCTGTTCGACTGCATCGAGTTCAGCGAGGAAATCGGTTGTATCGACGTTCTGTACGACCTCGCCTTCCTGCTGATGGACTTGGAGCTGCGCGGCCGCGGCGATCTCGGCAATGTGGTGTTCAACGCGTATCTGGACCTGGCACCGGAGGCGGCGGGGCTACAGGCGTTGCCGTTGTTCCTTGCGTTGCGCGCGGCGACGCGAAGCTATGCCCTGGCCGGCAGCGCCAGTCGCCAGGCCAGTCCCAGACAGACGGCACGGCTGCTTGCACTGGCGCGGCGGCATATCGGCGCAGGTATCGATTTCCTCGCTCCACGCAGCCCGCTGCTGATCGCATTGGGCGGTCCTGCCGACCGCGAGCGGGCCGAGTTGGCAGCATTGCTCGCGGGCGTTACCCCGCCGGCACCTGGCGCGCGGTTGTTGCACCTGACCGCATCGGAGGACACAACCTGGCGCGAGGCGTCCGCCGTGCTGACCGCCGGATGCTCGGTCCTGGTCGAGGGCGACTTCGTGGAAGGGCCGGAACTAAGCGCCGCCACGGCGCTGGCGTCACGCCGAGGCGTTCCGTTTCTCGGACTCTGGCTCGGTTCGCCGCCGCCCACTTTGGACGCTCGGCTCTGGCGGACACTCGACGCCGGCCACGGGGTCTTGGCGGCCTTGGCGAGCGCCGTGACGCTGCTGGCGCCGACGGGCGCAGAGCGGCGGGAGATCGCTGGCCGCTCACCTTGACCTCGATCAATGCAAATTCGGCGGAACTATCATCCTATTCCTTCCCGGCAGGGGCTTTGACAATGACATCCATTCGGGCTCGGACCGTTTCGGTAACGCTTCCGCCGCATGGCGGGGAGGGGTTGCTTGGACTGCCCGCGACATCACCTCGAGGGATCGTGCTGTTCGCCCACGGGAGTGGCAGCAGCCGTCTCAGTCCGCGCAATATCTTCGTCGCCGAGGCGTTGCAGCACGCCGGGTTCGCCACCCTGCTGTTCGACCTGCTGACCGAGGAGGAGGAAGCGAACCGGGCCAATGTCTTCGACATTGCGCTGCTTGCCGAACGGCTCGACCAGGCGGCGACGTGGGTCGGCGACAACGCGGCCGTCCGCGACCTGCCTGTTGGGCTGTTCGGCGCCAGCACCGGTGCCGCCGCTGCCCTGGTCGCCGCCGCGGGTCGCCACGACGTCGGCGCCATCGTCAGTCGCGGCGGCCGACCGGACCTGGCCGCTGACGCATTGGCGAAGGTAACCGCCGCCACGCTGCTGGTCGTCGGCGGCGACGATCTGGAGGTGCTCGCCTTGAACCAGGCGGCCTATCGCCGGCTGCGCTGCGAGCGCCAGTTGGCGGTGGTTCCCGGTGCAAGCCACCTGTTCCAGGAACCGGGTGCGCTGGAATCCGTGGTGGCGCTGGCGCGCGCCTGGTTCCTGCGCCATCTGGCGGCCGCGTCGGAGGAAACCGGGCATGCTGTTCACTGACCGACACGAGGCGGGCAGGCGGCTGGCAAAGCGGCTGCTGGCGCTGAAGGACAAGCGTCCCGTGGTGCTGGCACTGCCCCGTGGTGGTGTGCCGGTGGGGTTCGAAGTCGCGCGCGCTTTGGCGGCACCGCTCGATCTGGTGTTGGTACGTAAGATCGGCGTGCCGCAACAGGAAGAATTCGCGCTCGCCGCGGTCGCCGATGGCGAGCATCCCGAACTGGTTGTCGATCGGGGTCTGATGGACAGCCTCGATATCTCGCCGGAATACCTTGAGGCAGCAAAATCAGCCGCATTGCAGGAGATCGAGCGCCGTCGCCACGTCTATCTCGGTGATCGTCGCCCGGTGGATGTCGCCGGATGTACCGCCATTGTCGTCGATGATGGCATCGCCACCGGCGCCACCATGCTCGCGGCGTTGCGCGCCACACGGCGGCGTGGGCCGGCCCGGCTGGTCATCGCCGTCCCGGTTGCCCCGGGGGATAGGCTTGAGCGGTTGCGGGGCGAGGCGGACGAGATCGTGTGCCTGGACACACCCGCGGACTTCTTCGCCGTCGGCCAGTTCTATCGTGAGTTCCCGCAATTGCGGGACGCGGAGGTTGTCGCGCTGCTCGACCAGGCCCGTGCCTTTGTCAAATCCGACCACACATAGCCGGAGACGCCGATGAGCCGCCGCCCGATGTCGTTCTTTGGCCTGCAAGGAAGCCACGACCTTGCCGAGCGCGTCGCTGGCCGGCTGGAAATCGCGCTCGCCCAGCACGAGGAGCGCAATTTCGAGGACGGCGAACACAAGACGCGCTCCCTGCAAAACGTGCGCGGGCACGACGTGTTCGTGCTCCATACATTGCATGGCGACGCAAACGAGAGCGGCAACGACAAGCTTTGCCGGCTGCTGTTCTTCTGCGGCGCGCTGCGGGATGCGGGCGCGGAGCATGTCACGGCGGTGACGCCCTATCTCTGTTATGCCCGCAAGGACCGCCGGACCAAACCGAACGATCCGATCATCACCCGCTACGTCGCGGCGATGTTCGAGGCGGTAGAGGTCAGCCGCGTGATCGCGCTGGAAGTCCACAACGTCGCGGCGTTCGAGAATGCGTTCCGCTGCCCGACCTGGCATATCGACAGCGCGCCGCTATTCGCCGCGCATTTCGCGCCGTTGCTTCGCGGCGACCCGGTGGTCGCGGTCTCGCCCGATGCCGGCGGCGCCAAGCGAGCGGAACAGTTCCGGCAAGCGCTTGAGCGATTGATCGGCAAGGATGTCGGCAGTGCCTACATGGAGAAATATCGCAGTTCTGGCGTGGTGCGCGGCGAGCTGCTGGTCGGCGACGTACGTGGCAAGGTGGCGGTCATCGTCGATGACCTGATCAGCACCGGCGGCACGCTGGTACGCGCCGCCAAGGCGTGCCGCGCGGCGGGTGCCGTGCGCGTATTCGCCGCCGCCGCGCATGGGTTGTTCATCGACGGCGCGACGGAACTGTTCGCCACGCCGACGCTCGACGGTATCATTGTCGCCAACACGGTGCCGCCGTTCCGGGTTCCCCCCGAAATGGCGGCGCGGCGGCTGACCGTGCTCGATGCCAGCGATGCCATCGCGCGCGCCATCGCGGCGTGCCGGGATGCGAGCTGATCCCCCACTGGATAGGCGTGCGCTTCAAGCTCGATGGATCAGGCTCCCGGTGTTTCGGCAAGGCGCTTCACCGCGGGGTAGTCGATCTTGCCGCTGCCCAGACGCGGCAGCCGGGCCACGGTGAGGATGCGACGCGGCACCATGATGTCGGGGATGCCCTGCGCATGCGCTGCCTGCAGCAGCGTTTGCGGGTCCGCGGACATGTGGCTGGTCACCAGCATCAACCGCTCGCCCTTGTCGGGATCGGCGAGTGCCACCACGGCATGCGCGTCATTCGGCCAGATGTCGCTGGCGAGGGTCTCACCGACCGTCATGGGCACCATCTCGCCGCCGATCTTGGCGAAGCGCTTCGCCCGATCCTTGATCCAGACAAAGCCCGCCGCATCGACGTCGACGATGTCGCCGGTGTCGTACCAGCCATGTTCCAGGGGTTCGAGAACGCCCGGCGCCGATGCACGCAGATAGCCGAGCATGACATTCGGTCCGCTCACCCATAGCCGACCGGCCGCCGTAAGGCCTTCCACTTTTTCCACTCTCCAGGCGATGCCGGGTAGGAACCGCCCGACGCTGCCGGACGCATGCCGCATCGACGTGTTGATCGACAATGCCGGTCCGGTTTCGGTGGCGCCGTAGCCCTCCAGCAGCCGTACCCCGAAGCGATCGGCATAGAGCTGTCGCGTCGCTTCTTTCAGCCGCTCGGCGCCGGCGAACAAATAGCGTACCGCGCGGAAGTCGTACGGATGCGCGTAGCGTGCCCAGCCCGCAAGGAACGTGTCGGTGCCGAATACGATGGTGGCGTCGCTGGCATAGATCAGCTCCGGCACCAGCCGGTAATGCAGCGGCGTCGGATACAGAAAGAGCGGCACGCCACGGAGCAACGGCAGCAACGTCCCGACGGTCAGGCCGAAGGCGTGGAACATCGGCAGCGCGTTGAACACCAGATCGGCCGAGGTGAAGTCGATGACCGCGGCGGCCTGCACGCAATTGGCGAGGATACTGCGATGGCTGAGCACCACGCCCTTCGGTACGCCTTCCGTGCCGCTGGTGAACAGCACCACCGCGGGATCGTCCGCCGATCCCCGCCAGCCCGGCAGTCGATGGGCGAGGCAGGCGTCGTAACGGCCGCGCAGCCAAGCGCGCAGGCCGAACGACCCGCGCACATCCTCGAGCCAGACAAATGTCACCTGGCCAGCCATCCGCTCTATCTCTCGTTGCAGCCGCCCGCGCTCGGCGAACCGGCGGGAGCAGACGACGATGCCGATATTGGCGGTCCTGCACGCCGTCAGCATGCCTTCGCCACCAGCGGTGACATTCAGCATGGCGGGAACGCGACCGAATGCCTGCAGCGCCATGAAAGCGACAACGGCGCCGACGGCATTCGGCAACAACACGCCGACATATTCGCCGGGAGCAGTTTTCCCCGCCAATGCGCGGCCAAGGATGCAGACCCCGGCGAGAACACGCCGATACGTGATCGGCTGTTGCTCGGCGTCGCGCAACACAGGCGTCCGCCAGCCATAAAGATGGCCGGCATCCAGCAGCGCCGCGAACAGCGTGCGATCGAGCTTCTGCGGGGTGAAGGCAGCATCGATCATGATGTCCTGCAACGCCTGTGCCGCCGCCTGCCGGCGCCGTCGGCCAAGCAACGCCGGATCGAGCGAAAGGGTGACCGGCGGCAAAATCGTGATCCGGATGCGCGGGAACCAGCGCCGCCGCAGTTTGCCAGCGAGATGCGACAAGTGACTGAATTGCGTTCCCTCGATGCGCACCGGTACCAGCTGCGCTCCTGCCTTGTCGGCGACCATCCCGGCGCCGTCATAGATCTTCATCAGCCCGCCGGTCCTGCTGATGCGGCCTTCCGGAAACAACATCAGCCGCTGTCCCTGCTTCACCGCCTGGATCATGGTCCTGACCGCGAAGGGGTTGAGCGGATCCACGCGAATCACCTCGACCGACGCCAGGAACGGTCGCGCCCACCAGCGCTCGGCGATGCCGGTGTCCACGGCGAACACCAGATCGCCTGGCAGGAATGCCGCCACCAACGGCCCATCGGCGAAGCTGAGATGATTGGGCACCACCACGGCGTTCTCGCCGGGCGGCGGATAATGCTCTAGGCCGGTTACCACGACGCCGTGAAACACCTTGGCGTAGCAGCGCAACAGCCATCGTAGAGCAGAGGATGGCAACAGCTGGATGCTCCAGAGCGCCGCAACCAGATTGACCAGAGCGGTCGCCGCCAGGATGCGCGGCGCGCCAACCCCGGCGGCTGCAAGGCCTGCCGCGACCACGGCGCCGCCGACCATGAACGCGGCATTGAGCACGTTGCTGGCGGCAACCATGCGCGCGCGCCAGGCCGGCTCCGCGCGCTGCTGGATCAAGGCGTAAAGCGGAACCGAGTAGAAGCCGCCACAGGCCGAGAGCAGGACGAGGTCAAGCAGGATGCGCCAACCATGCATCGAACCGATGACGGCGGACACCGACACCAGCCCGTGCGCGTCGGCGCAGCTTGCGGCGAAGTCCCAGGTGAACACTGAAATGCCGAGCAATGCCAACGGTGCATGACGCGCCGAGGCCTCGCCGTGCTGCACCCGGGCGCACAGCAGCGAGCCCACGCCGACACCGAGGGAGAACGCGGTCAGCAACAGGCTGACGACTTCGCCGCCGGCACCGAGCGTGTTCTTCGCCACCACCGGGAACTCGGCGACCAGAGTTGCGCCCAGGGTCCAAAACCAACTGATGCCGAGGATGGGCTGCCAAATCGCCGAGATGGCCCGCGCCTGACGGATCAGGGCGGCGGTGGCGCGTAGGATGTGCCAGTCTACCTGCATCGCTTCCGCGCGTGGCGGGGCCGGCGGGATCGGCAAGGCGGCGAGCAGGCCAAGCGTCGCCACCGACAATCCGGCCGAAGAGATGATGAGAGCGCCGTGTGGCAACAGCACCAGCCAGCCACCCGCCATCGTGCCGAGCAATATGGCGACGAACGTCGTGGCCTCGACCATACCATTGCCGGCAAGCAGTTCCTCGGGGCGCAAATGGTCGGGCAGGATGCCGTATTTCAGCGGCCCGAAGAAACTCGCCTGCACGCCGAGCGCGACCAGCACGAGCAACAGGATCGGCAGGCTGTCCAACAGAAAGCCGATTGCCGCCACGCCCATCAGCGCCAGCTCGGCCAGTTTCAGGATGCGGATCAGCTTGGCTTTGTCGTGGCTGTCGGCGAGTTGGCCGGCCGTCGCGGACAGCAGCATGTAGGGAAAGATAAACAGGCCGGCGGCAAGCGCGACCAGCACCGGGCCCGCCGCGCCGGCCCGGAACAGCGCCAGCACGACCAACGCGTTGCGTACCAGGTTGTCGTTCAGCGCGCCGCAGGCCTGGGTAAGGCAGAGCGGCCAGAACCGTCGTGTGCCGAGCAAAGCGATTATCCCGTCCGAGCGCATGGGGAAGCGCAGTCAAGTATCAACGGATAGGCCGTCGCGGCACAAGCCGCGCCGGAAGCAGACTGTCTCCTGTTGCGCCGAGGAATAATCACTGTGCGTTTCGTGCCTCGCGATCAGGGTTCTGGTTCGAGTGGTTCTTCGGCCTGCAAAAGCTCATAGACCGCCATCGCGGCGCCGTGCGGCTCGTGCCCCGGCTCGTCTTCGAGCCCGCCACCGCCGCGAAACCACTGTACAGCCTGCAACACCTCGGCGGCGGACGCTTCCGTGCGCATGATGCTGGTCACCACCGCATCATCGACATCGCCGACCATGGCGTGGATTTCGGCGGCGGTGGCCGGCTTTTCGGTTTCGTCTTGCATGACAGATCTCCGTTGCGTCGTCGTGATCACCCCTTGATACAGACAACGGGTGCCAGCATAGCCACCTTGCGGGCGAGCCCGGCGCTGTGCGCGGCATCGACGACGGCGTCGATGTTTTTATAGGCACCCGGCGCCTCCTCGGCGACACCGCGCGAGGACGGGCTGCGGACGATGATGCCGCGGGCTGCCAGATCATCGACCACCTGGCGACCCTGCCAGAGCTTCAACGCCTGGTGGCGGCTGAGCTGGCGCCCCGCGCCATGGCAAGCGGACGCGAAGGCGTGCTCTTCCCCGTCGCCGATTCCCGCCATGATCGCCGAGTGCGTGCCCATGCTGCCGCCGATGAACACGGGCTGGCCGACCTTCCGCAGGGCGGGAGGCAGCTCGGCATGTCCCGGGCCGAAAGCGCGCGTCGCACCCTTGCGATGCACGAACAGGCTCCGCGTGCGTCCGGCGATCCGGTGCTGCTCCTGCTTGCAGGTATTGTGCGAGACGTCGAACAGCAGATCGAGCCTGGCCTGGGGGAAAAAATGGCCGAATATGCGCCGTGTCAGGTGGGTAATGATTTGCCGGTTGGCCAGCGCGCAATTGATCGCGGCGCGCATCGCGCCGAGGTAGCGCGCGCCAAGCTCCGAACGGATCGGCGCGCAGGCCAGATCGAGATCGGGCACCGTGATACCAAGTTGTGGCATGGCGATTGCCATCTCGCGCTGATAGTCGGTGGCGACCTGATGGCCGAGGCCACGTGATCCGCAATGGATGCTTACCACGATCTCCCCCAGACGAAGGCCGAATGACGCGGCCACCGACGGATTGGAGATTTCGATGATTTCCTGTACCTCCAGATAGTGGTTGCCAGAACCCAGCGTGCCCATCTCCTGACGCTGGCGGATTTTTGCCTTTTCCGACACCGCATCCGCCAGAGCGCCTGCCATAATTCCGGCTTCCTCGACCCGCGGCAGATCCTCGGCGTTGCCGTAGCCGTGCTCCACCGCCCAACCCGCGCCGCCTTGCAGCATCGCGTCCATTTCCGCGAACTCGAGAACAAGCTTGCCCCTGCTACCGACACCAACCGGAACCTGATGGAACAGGCTGTCGGCCAGCGCCAGTTTCAACGG
Source organism: Acetobacteraceae bacterium (assembly GCA_003133265.1). Classification (GTDB taxonomy): domain Bacteria; phylum Pseudomonadota; class Alphaproteobacteria; order Acetobacterales; family Acetobacteraceae; genus PALSA-911. The sequence continues at coordinate 11,543 of PKWQ01000178.1, read as the reverse complement.
TTCGATATCCGCGCGCGTCAGGCCGGTCAGCAGGGTACGCACGCCGCAGGAGATATCGAAGCCGACGCCGCCCGCACAAACGACACCGTCGGTCTCCGGATCGAACGCCGCTACGCCGCCGATCGGGAAGCCATAGCCCCAATGCGCGTCCGGCAGCGCGTAGGCTGCATTCACGATGCCAGGTAGGCTGGCAACGTTGCAGATCTGTTCGGCCACCTTGTCGTCCATCGCATCGATCAGCGCTTCATCGGCGAAGATTATGGCAGGCACGCGCATCGGCCCGGTCGGATCGATCCGCCACTCGTGCGGCGAGACGCGTTGCAATCTGCTTCGATCCACCTCCGCCTCCTGATCAGACGTCGACGACGCATTCAGCGATCCACGTCCCATCCTGCGCTTGCTCGATTCTCAAGCCGGTCATCGTCGCGCCCTTTGGTTCAATTGCCGGCAGATGACGCGACGGATCAATCGCCTCGCCCCATGCGCGGCCATGCAGAGTCTGGCCCTCCAGAGAAACCTCGAAGCGGCCAAACACCATCCGCCGCACCGCCATTTCGTAGATCACCGCGTTCAGCCAGTCGTAGAGCAGAAATCTGTCGTCGGGTGCGGTACAGGTGATCGCAACCTCCTCCGCTGGGCACACGGTTGCCGGCTCGACCACCGTAGCGGCGAGCGCGGCGGCGGCCTGGGCGAAGGCTGCCGCGCGGGAGTTGCCGATCCCTCTCACGCCGATATCGGCGCCGTGCGGGAACTGGACCGCCTGTTCTTTATGCATCGCCAGGACCACGGCGTGGAATGGCGCCGCTCATTCCGGTCCGTTGACCCAGTCGATAAGCAGGACGGTCAACTGCCGATGGTGAGCTGGTCATCGACCTCGGCCACACCCGGCGTCGACCGGGCGGCATTTTCAGCGATGCTGCGTTCCCACCAGGTCTTTACCTTGCCGCGCAAGGTCACCTTGGAGCCCGTCACCGCCACGCTGATATGCGAAGCCTCCAATTCGGCATTCCGGCGCAGCGCGTTCCCGATCTTGTCATGCACGGCAGCTTCGTCGACGGCCAGGTCGCCGGTCGGTCGCACCTCGATCAGATCGACGATGTTGGTCACGCCACCCAACTGTCTGATGTCACGCTCGGCGGCTTGCTTCTGAAATGGATGGGTGACCGTGCCGGTGAGCGTCACCACGCCATTTTCGACTTTCACCTGGAGTTGGTCGTCGGGCACTTCGACATCCCAGTTCAGCACGGTCAGTGCGCGTTCGGCGATGTCCTCGTCCCCATGCTCATCCGCCGCGGGCGGTTGGACGACGATCTCTTGTGCGATCCCTTGCACGCCTCTGACGCGCCGGGCGGCCCGCTCCGCAGCAAGCTTCTCGGCGAGGCTATCGACGGTCCCGCTCAACGTAACCACACCATCTCTCGCGGTAACGCCGATATGCGCGGCGTTGACGTTCGGTATCCACGCCAACTCGTCCATCACCATCGCCTGCAATGTATCGTCGTCGGGCATCGGTCATCTCCGATTGACAGATACGGCTCACCTCGCTTCGCCCGGCGGGGTCGCTGCGCCGAGCATATACAGGCCCTTGCGCAAGAGCTCATGCAGATCGGGTTCATCCAGCAAGCCCGCCACGATGTCGTCGTCCGTCAGCGCCGATGCCTCACCGATCGCACGCTCCCAGTCCAGGATCGCAAGGTCGCCGCGTCCGATCCGCGTTGCCACCCAAAGTTTCACGCGGATGTCGCGGGTAAGCGCGGCGATGGCCTGCCGCAACGCGACGAACTCCGGCTCGGCGGACAGCACGCCGTTCAGCACGATACCGGCGCTGGGGTTGTGCTCTCCGCGCCCTGGTATCGGCTCGCCCATGTCCGCTTCCGGGACTTTCTCCAGCAGGCGGTCGCGGACGTTGCGCGCATCCAGAGCCAGATGGGCGATATGCCGGAGCTCGAGCACTTCGAGTTCATGCAACATTGGATGTCCCTCGAGCACTGGGGCTCCTGCCGAATTCCCCAGGCACTTCCATCTCGCCTTCCGGCGTCATGTGATGAATCGCGGCGGGCAGCAGGCGCGCCAGGTGCACGAGAAAGTCACCCGGCGGCATGCCGGCCAGGGTGGCCATATCCTGCACCCGCGCTTCGCCGAGGACGCGCCGCAGGTCTTTGGGGCCGATCGTCAGGTTCGGCCCATTGCCGATCCAGGAGGCCATGATGTGACCAAGCCCAGCCTGAGTGAACCGGTCCGCCAGCTCAGGCAGCGAACCGCGTTCGCCACCCAGCAACTCCTCAAGCACGGCACCGAGCGGAGTCACCTCGGTGTCGTGCCGACCGCGCAGATCCTCGATCACTTCGTGAATCAGTCGCATTGCCTGGCCTCCAACATTATCGGGAGCACTCAGTTGAATACTGCATACCGCTGCGGGCGACGGCGGGCATTGACCTGGGTCAAGTCCCGGCGTCGATTGCCCGCGGCGCGTGGGACAGGTTGATTTAGCTCAATGCTCATGACGCGTGGTGTGACTAGTCTCCTGACGGTTTGGGGATCAGCGTATGACCACCACGCATGTCGCCCAGTTCAGCGTCCCGTTTACGAGGCATCTGGAGTCCGATGGTACGGCTGTCGGCGCGTTGCCGCCGTTTGCGGGCAATCCCGTTGATCTGGTGCCGTTGTACCGTGGCATGGTCCTGGCCCGCATTTTCGATGCCAAGGCCGTGGCGCTACAGCGCACCGGCCGGCTGGGTACCTTTGCGTCCTCGCTCGGGCAGGAGGCGGTGGGCGTGGGCGCCGCCAGCGCGATGGCGGCGGACGACGTGCTGGTGCCGTCATTTCGCGATCAGGCGGCGCAGCTCTGGCGTGGGGTCACTCCGGTCGAGCTGTTGCTCTACTGGGGCGGCGACGAACGCGGCAGCGACTTTGCCGGTCCGCGCGAGGATTTTCCGATCTCGGTGCCGGTGGCGAGCCATGTGCCGCACGCGGCGGGCATCGCACTCGCGCTGAAGCTGCGACAGCAGGCGCGCGGCGTGCTGTGCATCGTTGGCGACGGCGCGACCTCGAAGGGCGATTTCTACGAGGCGTTGAACCTCGCGGGCGTCTGGCGGCTGCCGCTCGTTGTGCTGGTCAACAATAACCAATGGGCCATCTCGGTTCCCCGGTCAGCGCAAAGCGCGGCGGCGACGCTTGCCCAGAAGGCGATCGCCGCGGGCATCCCAGGCGAACAGGTCGACGGCAACGACGTGATCGCGGTGCGCGAGCGGGTGGCGCTCGCCCTTGAGCGGGCGCGCTCGGGCGGCGGCGCCAGTCTGATCGAGGCGCTGACCTACCGGCTCGCGGACCACACCACCGCCGACGATGCCCGCCGCTATCGCGACGATGCGGAGGTCAGCACGCATTGGCACGGCGAGCCGGTCGCTCGCCTGCGCGCGTATCTGGTTTCACGAAAGGCGTGGAGCCGCGATGACGAGGAACGCGCGCTTGCCGACGCGGCCGCCGAGATCGACCGGGCGGCGGAGACATATCTCGCCACGCCGCCGCAGCCGGTGTGGGCGATGTTCGACCATCTGTTCGCAGCACTTCCAGCCGCGCTCGCCAGTCAGCGGGCACAGGCGATCGCGGGCGGGACCGGCGATGCCTGACGCAACCCTGGTCGAGGCGATCAATTTTGCGCTCGCCCGCGCCATGCAGGATGACCAGCGTGTCCTCATTTTGGGCGAAGACGTCGGCAAGGACGGCGGCGTGTTCCGCGCCACCGACGGGCTGCTGGCGCGCTTCGGGCCCGCGCGCGTCCTCGACACCCCGCTTGCCGAGGTGGCGATTGCCGGGGTCTGCGTCGGCCTCGCGGCGCAGGGCTTCCGGCCGGTCGCCGAAATTCAGTTCATGGGTTTCGCCTACGCCACGATCGACCAGTTGCTGAACCACGCAGCACGGCTACGCTCGCGCACACGCGGCCGGCTGACCTGTCCGATGGTGCTGCGCACGCCCTGCGGTGCCGGCATCCACGCGCCCGAGCATCACTCCGAGAGCGGCGAAGCCTGCTTCACCAATATCCCCGGCCTGCGCGTGGTGATCCCGTCCTCGCCGCAGCGCGGCTATGGCCTGCTGCTGGCGGCGATCCGCGATCCCGATCCCGTCGTCTTCCTGGAACCGACCAGGCTGTATCGCGCCACGCGCGAGCCGATCATGGACGATGGAACGGCCCTGCCGCTCGATCGCTGCTTCACGCTGCGCGAAGGCAATGATGTCACGCTGGTCGGCTGGGGCGGGGTGACACGCGAGATGCTGAGCGCGGCGGAGCGCCTTGCAGCCGAGGGCACCGAGGCCGAGGTGATCGATGTGGCGACCCTGGTGCCGCTGGATGCGGAAACTATCCTAGCGTCGGTCGCGAAGACCGGACGCTGCGTGATCTGCCACGAGGCACCACTGACCGGCGGCTTCGGCGCGGAGATCGCCGCCCAGCTCGCCGGTCCCGGCCTGCTGTCGATGCTTGCGCCGGTCGAGCGCGTGACGGGCTATGATACCATTGTGCCGTTGTCGCGGCTGGAGCGACACTACCTGCCCAGCGCCGACCGCATCCTGGCGGCGGTGCGGCGGACCTTGAGCCACGGCTGACGGGAGCGCGTCATGGCAACCGAGCCCAGTCGGATATTCGTTCTGCCCGATCTCGGCGAAGGCCTGCGGGACGCTGAGATCGTCGCCTGGCATGTGGCCGAGGGCGATCATGTCGTCGCGGATCAGCCGCTCGTCTCGGTGGAGACGGACAAGGCGGTGGTGGAAATTCCCTCGCCGCGTGCCGGGCGCATCGCCCGGCTGCTTGCCGCACAGCATGCGCGGCTGCCGATCGGCGCGCCGCTTGTGGCATTCACCGACGGCGTCGAGCATGACAGCGGAACCGTGGTCGGCGAGCTGGTGGAAGTGCCGCCGGTCCCGGGTCACAAACCTGTCGTAAGGCCGCATGCCATGCCGGCGGTGCGTGCCTTGGCGGCCTCGCTCGGCATCGACCTCGCGGCGGTGACCGGGAGCGGCCCGCAGGGTGAAATCACCCGCGCCGATGTGGAGCGCGCAGCAGGCAAACCTGCTGATGTCGAGCCGCTGCGTGGCGTCCGCCGGTCGATGGCGCTTCGCATGGCCGAGGCAGGCAGCCAAGTCGTCCCCGCGACCCTGACCGATGAGGCTGATGTTGAAGACTGGCCTGTGGGAACGCCGGTGACGGCGCGGCTGGTCGCGGCACTTGCCGCCGCCTGTCGGGCGGAGCCGGCGCTGAACGCCGCCTATGACGGCGCGGCCGTGGCGCGCCGGTTGAACGCGGAAATCCATGTCGGCATCGCCGTCGATACGCAAGACGGTCTGCTGGTTCCCGTACTGCACAACGCGGAACGGCTCGACCTCGCCGCCATCGACCAGACGTTGCAAAATCTCCAGACAGCGGTGCGGACACGTCGTATCCCACCGGACTCACTGCGGGGGGCAACCATTACCCTGTCGAATTTCGGCCCGCTCGGCGGCCGGTTTGCGGCACTCGTGGTGGTGCCGCCGCAGGTGGCCATCCTGGGCGCCGGCCGCATCGGGCCGCGTGCGGTGGCTGTTGGCGGCAGCTTCGTCGCACGGCGGATGCTGCCATTGTCGTTGACGTTCGATCACCGCGCTGTCTCGGGTGGCGAGGCGGCACGCTTTCTCGCCGCTGCCAAGGCGGCACTCGAGAGCTTGCCATAACGCCAGCGGTACACAGGGGCATCATCATGGAAAACATCTTCCGCTTCGCCGATTCGCTTGGTCCGGCAAAGATCGTGCATATCCACGTGCCAAACGCCGACCTGAAGGCGATCGTGGTGATCGACAATCTTGCCTGCGGTCCGGCGATGGGTGGCGTACGCATGGCGCCGGATGTCAGCGTCGAGGAATGCGTTCGCCTGGCGCGCGCGATGACGCTGAAGAACGCCGCCGCCGGGTTGCCGCATGGTGGCGGCAAATCGGTGATCTTCGCCGATCCGCGCATGCCGATCGCGGAGAAGGAGCGCCTGATCCGCGCCTTTGCCTGTGCGATCCGCGATCTGGTCGATTACATCCCCGGCCCCGACATGGGCACAGACGAGCGCTGCATGGCCTGGGTGTGCGATGAGACCGGCCGCGCGGCTGGCCTGCCGCCCGTGCTTGGCGGCATCCCGCTCGACGAGATCGGCGCCACCGGCTTCGGCCTCGCCGTCGCGATCGAGGCCGCGCAGCCGTATTGTGGATTGGCGCTGCAAGGTGCGCGGGTCGCTGTGCAGGGTTTCGGCGCGGTGGGGCGTCATGCGGCGCGATTCCTAGCGGCGAAAGGGGCCGTGCTGGTGGGTGCCGCGGACAGCAGCGCGACGCTATATGACCCCAAGGGCCTCGATGTCGCGGACCTCTTGCGGCACAAGCTGGCCGGTGGTGCGCTCGCCGACTATCCCGCCGGTGAGAAGCGGGACCGGGACGCGATTATCGACGTGCCATGCGACATCTGGATTCCCAGTGCACGGCCGGACGTGCTGCGGGCCGACAACGTCGCACGCTTGCAGACCAAGCTGGTCGCGCAAGGCGCCAACATCCCGGCGACCGAGGCGGCGGAGGCGATGCTGCATGCGCGTGGCATCCTGGTTCTGCCCGACTTTATCGCCAATGCCGGCGGCGTGATCTGCGCCGCGGTCGAGTATCATGGCGGCACGGAGGCGGCGGCGTTCGCCGCGATCGCGGAGAAGGTCGGACGCAACACGCGCCAGATGCTCGGGCAGGCGGCCAGCGCACACAGCACGCCGCGCGCCGCCGCCATCGCGTTGGCGGAGCAGCGGCTCAAGCAAGCGGCGGGCTACCGGCGCTGGGGATGAAGCGCCGAGGCCCTATGTCCGAACAGTCAGCCGGTTGATCACGGTGTCGACGCCGAAGACGTACCAGGCATCGTCTTCGGCAAGCTTGCGTTCGGCTTCGCGCGGGACCGTGCCGTCCAGCGTGACCACCGCGCGTCGCGTGCGCACCTGAATGCTCTCGGCGTTGATGAAGGGGTCTTTTTCCAGCACCTGAAGCACCGCGTCGGTGACCGCCGCTTCGCTGTCTTGTTCCGGCGGTGTGACGCCGATGCCGTTGATCACGTCGCGGCTGCCCGGCACCCACCAGGCCAGCACGCCGGCCATGCGCTTCTGTCCGGGGCCGCTCACATCGCCATCCAACGTCACGACGCCGCCCTCCACCCGGACATCGATCGCGTCCGTCGCATCCGCCAGCTCTCGCGCGGGCTCGATCTGCCCCTTCACCCACACGCGGATGGTGCATGATGCGAGCGAGCTTTCCTCCAAGAGCGCATCGCGCACTTTGTCGCGGATCTCACCATCGCCCATGACGGCCGCAGGCCGTACGCGCAGGCGGTCGATGATCCGGCTCACGCCCGGCACCCGGGCGGCGGCCTCCAGACCCAGCTTCTTGCCGGCGATGTGATCGACCTCACCTTCCATCGTCAGTTCACCGTTGGCGAAGGCAAGATGGATCGGTCCATCGGTGGCATGGATGCGCGGCTTGCTGTGCAGCGCGCTGCGCACCGTATCGAGCACGTCCCGGTCGTCGGTCATCGCATTGCCTCCTTCGGCTAAATGTCCTTCGGCACCGGCGGTGCGCCGCCGGCCTGCTGTGCAGCGCGATACGCCCGCATATAGTCCCGCGCGATCGCCCGCACCGCGCGGCCGATATCGGCGTAGACCGCGTCGTCCAGGTTCGCGAACGACACCCGCACCGACCAGTCGGGCGCGTGGAAACCGCCACCGTTGAGCAGCACGATGCCGTGATCGCGCGCCAGACGAAACACGATGTCGAGCGGATGGATGTTCTGTTTGACGAACTGTACCACCGCCTCGCCCAGGTGCTGGCGCAGCCAGAATTCCAGATCGATCAGGCCATAGTAGTTGTCGAACAGCGGGCCGGGTTTCGTTTCCAGACCCAGGCCATCCAGCAGCGCCCTGACGCGCCGCCGCAGGATCGCGATGCACGCCCCTCGGTAGGCCTGTTCCTGGTCGGCCAGTTCAACCAGAGAAAACGGGGTCATCATGGCCTGCTGCGGCGGTGATAGCCCGGCGGTGTGGTTCAACGCCACGTCGCGGCTGTCGGCCACCAGACGATCGATGAATTTGATCTTGCGCGGCTCCAGCGCCAGCGTGCCATAGCGCCGATCGAGCGCCTGGCGCTCCGGTTCGGGCAGTGCGGCGATCTGCCGGTCGAAGACATTGTCCTGGTGAATGGCGATGACCCCGAGCCGCCAGCCGGTGCAGCCGAAATACTTCGAATACGAGTAGACGCCGATCGTGTTGTGCGGCAGTTCGCCGAGCAGCGAACGGAAGCCGTCGACGAAGGTGGCATAGACGTCATCGGTGAACAGCATCAGATCCGGCCGCCTGATCCGCACCAACGCGGCGATCTTGCGCCGTACCTCGGGACTGATCGCAACGGATGTCGGATTGCCCGGGTTGACCAGGAAGAATGCCTTGATCCTGGGATCTTCGAGCTTGGCCAGTTCGGCATCGGTGAACTGGAAACCGTTCTCCTGCGGCGCCTGCACATAGACCGGCTCCAGCTCGTAATCCTCGAGTTCCGGTATCTCCAGGTAGGGCGTGAAGATCGGCGTGCCGAGCGCGATGCGATCGCCGGGAAGCAGCAAGCGGTTGGTCTTCAGCGAGCGGAAGATATAGCACATGGCGGCCGTGCCATCCTCGACCGCGAACAGGTCGAACCGGCCCGCGGGCCGTGGCATGCCGCACATCGCCTGTGCCACGTATTCATGCACGATCTTCTCGGCATGAAACAACATCCGGTCGGGCACTGGGTAGTTGTCGCCGATGATGGCATCGACCAGTTCATGCACGAACCCGTCGGGATCGAATGCGAATTTCTCCACCGCGTAGCGCGCGAGCCGGCGCATCGCTTCCGCGGCCTGCAGGTCGAGCGCATAGAGGCCGGTGACGTGATGCGTTACCACGGCTGCATGCACATGAATGGCACCCTTCGGCCGGCCGGTCGTGCCGCTGGTGAAATGCAGCAGGGCGCGATCCTCGGGGTCGGTCGGCGGGATGACGAAATCGGCGCTTTGCGGGTCAACCAGCCTGTTCCAGTCAAGCGTATCCGCAACCGCGCTGGCGGCGTCGCCTTCAGGCACCAGGATGACGCGCTCAAGCTTCGGCAGTTGGGCACGGATCGCCGCCACCTTGCGGCGATACAGCGGCTCGGTCGTCACCAGAACGCGGCCTTCGCCGATCGTCAGTCTGGTCGCTAAGGGCTCCGGCCCGAACGCGGAGAACAGCGGCGAGACGAGACATTTCGCCTTCAGCCCGCCGAGCACCGCGATGTAGAGTTCCGCGATTCGACCGGCCAGCACGAACACGCTGTCGCCTTCGCGCACGCCGAGGCTGCGGAGCGCATTGGCGAACCGGTTGGTCGCACTTTTCAGGTCGCGGTAGGTGAAGATGCGCTGATCGCCGTTCCATCCGATCCAGCGCAGCGCCTGACGGTCCGCGCGCGGTCCGTTGGCGTGGCGGTCGACGGCTTCGTGCGCGATATTCAACCCGCCATCGCCAGGCAGGCCATCCAACAGGGCGCGCGCCGCGTCCCAGGTGAATTGGTCGCGGACCCGCTCGTAGTCGGACAGGTTGGGCGGCACGCCCAGTGCCTCGCGGGATTTGACGATCCGCGCATAGAGGTCAGCGAGAAGGGGACGACCGGCCGGCTCGGACACGATCCGTCTCCTTTCCGCGCCCGTCCTAAGCCAAGACACGCTAGGGCGGGCGATCCCGGGGCGCATTGACCAGGATCAATGCCGCGGATGCACCGGGCTTGGGCCGACGGGTCGCGCACACGACGCGCATGCGGTAATATCCGTTCCCGACGCAACCAGTCTGCATTCGCGGCAGCCTGGGTCGGCCAACTTGTAACAAGGAGACAGCACCGATGAAGCTTACCTGGCTCGGACATTCCGCGTTCCATCTCGGCATCGATGGCATGGATCTGCTGATCGATCCGTTCGTGACCGGCAATCCGACCTTCCCCGCCGGCTACGAGGACCGCCTGGCCAAGGTCGACCTTATCCTGGTCACCCACCTGCATGGCGATCACATGGGCGACGCCGGCCGGCTGGCGAAGCAATACGACGCGACGGTGATGGCGCAGCCCGAAATCTGCGGGCTGCTCGGGCGGACCGGACTGAAGAAGTTCGAGCCGATGAACACCGGCGGCGCGGTCACGGTCGGCGGCTGCACGGTGGCGATGGTGCCGGCCTTCCACAGTTCGACGGCATTCGAGAACGGCATCGTGACCAGCGTCAGCGATCCGATCGGGTTCGTGGTGACCGGCGGCGGGCAAACGGTCTACCACACCGGCGATACCGGGCTGTTTGGCGACATGGCGCTGATCCAGCGGGTCTATCGGCCCGATATCGGGCTGATCCCGATCGGCGATCGCTACACCATGGGACCGACGACGGCGGCCTATGCGTGCAACGAGCTGCTGGACCTGAAGACCATCGTGCCCATGCATTGGGGTACTTTCCCGGCGCTCACCGGCACGCCGGCGGCGTTCAAGGCCCTGGTGAAGCGCGGCGCCGTGCTGGTGGCAACGCCGGGGCGGACGATCGAGGTGTAGTGCGCCGCGCCGGCAATCATCCGCTCGACCAGTTCCGACCGGCAGGTGTCGGCGCGCGCGCTGCCAAATTTCCCAATTTGGGAATATTCCCTTGCTTCCCAATTTGGGAAATTTTAGGTTCCTTGCATGAACGTGATCGCTCGCAAGAACCTCGAAGTCTTCTGGCGCCGCCACCCGGAAACCGAGCAACCTTTGCGGGCGTGGCTGGTATCGGCAAAGACGACGGACTGGACCAGCATGAATGCCGTGGTTCGCACTTACTCGAAGGCCAGCCCGGTCACGGCCGAGCGATGCGTGTTCGATATCTGCGGCGGGAATTACCGCCTGATCGTGGCGTTCAAGTTCTCGGCTCGGGTCGCGTTCATCAAGTTCATCGGGACGCACGCGCAATACGACCGCGTGGATGCCGCAACGGTTTCAGAGTTTTAGGAGGCAATGATGACCATCCACCCCATCCACACCGATGCCGACCACGAGGCGGCGCTGGCTCGCATCGAGGTGCTTTGGGATGCCCTGCCCGGCACGCCCGAGCACGACGAAATCGAGGTGCTCTCTATTCTCGTCTCGGCTTACGAGGATGGCCGCTGGCCGATCCTGCCGCCCGATCCCGTTGATGCGATCAGATTCCACATGGAGCAGAACGGCCTCAAGCAGAAGGAACTCGCCAGCGTGATTGGCAGCTCCAGCCGCGCATCGGAAGTCCTCAACCGGCATCGACCGCTGACGGTTGAGATGATCCGGGCCATTCACAAGGAGTGGATGATCCCGCTGGAAGCCCTCATCGGCAACGGCGCTGACCAGCGAGCGGCCTGAGCTGACGACGCTCGCCGAATAACGCGGCAAATTCAAAATGGTGCCCAGGGGCGGATTCGAACCACCGACACTGCGATTTTCAGTCGCATGCTCTACCAACTGAGCTA
>PKWQ01000050.1 GCA_003133265.1 Acetobacteraceae bacterium | reverse complement strand
GGGATGCAGATTACAGGCGCAAAACGCGAGTATGACGCATGCACGCCAATCGAGCGAGTGCGCCTGGCATTTGAGCCGCGCCAGGTCGGCTGCCAAGGCACGCACCAGGTTGACGCGCTGCACATGCCGCCTGGCGTCGCGACTGGCGGCACTTCGGTCGCCATGATGTGGTGCTCACCTTTGCTCGAAAGCCGCCGCTCCGCTTCCGGCCAGTTCCAACGGTCGAGCGCAAAATGACGTGCCCCTGTTCTTCTCCTGGCCGATGGTGGCCGGAAGAGGAGAAGGCTGTGGGACACTCATAATATGATCCGGCAGCCAAAGAGCGGCGTCCGTGGAACGCGCGCCGGGTGCACCCAGAGTCTCCGGCACATTGAGGGGCGAAGCATTTTGGCGCCCACCTTGCTCAGGCGTGCAGCCCGGGCGCCTCCTGCCCGGTCCGCGCAACGTATTCCGTGTAGCCGCCGCCATACTGGTGGATGCCCTCTGGCGTCAGCTCCAGCACCCGGTTGGAGAGTGCGGCGAGGAAATGCCTGTCGTGTGAGACGAACAGCATTGTGCCCTCGTACTGCGCGAGGGCAGCGATGAGCATCTCCTTCGTCGCCATGTCGAGGTGGTTGGTCGGTTCGTCCAGCACGAGGAAATTCGGCGGGTCGTACAGCATCAGCGCCATCACCAGCCGCGCCTTCTCGCCACCCGAGAGCACGCGGCAGCGCTTCTCGATCTCGTCGCCGGAGAACCCAAAGGCCCCCGCCAGCGAGCGCAACGATCCCTGGCCGGCGTGCGGGAAGGCCTCCGCCAGCGTCTCGAACACGGTGTGTTCGCCATCCAGCAAATCCATGGCGTGCTGGGCAAAATAGCCCATCTTCACGCTCCCGCCGAGAATAACGGAGCCCGCATCCGGTTCGGTCGTACCCGCCACCAGCTTCAGCAGCGTGGATTTCCCCGCGCCGTTCACGCCGAGCACGCAGCAGCGTTCCCGCCGTCGCACCAACAGGTCCAGCCCCTGGTAGATTACCCGGCTGCCATAGCGCTTATGCACGCCCCGCAGGTTGGCCACGTCCTCGCCGGAGCGCGGCGCCGGGGGGAAATCGAAGGCGACTGACCGGCGCCGCTTCGGCGGCTCAACCCGGTCGATCTTCTCCAGCTTCTTCACCCGGCTTTGCACCTGAGCTGCGTGCGACGCGCGCGCCTTGAAACGTTCGATGAAGTTGATTTCCTTCGCCAGCATCGCCTGCTGTCGCTCGAACTGCGCCTGCTGCTGCTTCTCGTTCAGCGCGCGCTGCTGCTCGTAGAATTCGTAGTCGCCAGAAAATTCCGTCAGGTTGCCGCCATCGATCTCGATCACCTTGTTGATGACGCGATTCATGAATGCGCGGTCGTGGGAGGTCATCAGCAGCGCGCCGTCATGGCCGGCCAGGAATTGCTCAAGCCAGATCAAGCTCTCAAGGTCGAGGTGGTTGCTCGGCTCGTCCAGCAGCATGACGTCGGGGCGCATCAGCAGAATACGACCAAGCGCCACGCGCATCTTCCACCCACCGGAAAGCTCGCCCACATCGCCGTCCATCATCTCCTGGCTGAAGCCCAGGCCGTCCAGCACCTCCCGCGCCCTGCCGTCCAGCGCGTAGCCGTCCAGCTCCTCGAAGCGGGCCTGCACTTCCCCGAAGCGTTCTATGACGGCATCGAGCTGGTCGGCCTGGTCCGGGTCCGCCATCGCCGCTTCCAGCTTAGCCAGCTCGGCAGCCACCTCGCTGACCGCGCCGGCGCCCTCCATCACCTCGGCGACCGCGCTGCGGCCCGCCATCTCCCCCACGTCCTGGCTGAAGAAGCCGATGCTGACGCCGCGATCGGTCAGGATCTGGCCCTCGTCCGGTTCTTCCTGCCCGGTGATCATGCGGAAGAGTGTGGTCTTGCCAGCGCCATTAGGGCCGACCAGGCCGATCTTCTCGCCTTTCTGAAGCGCCGCCGAGGCCTCGATGAAGACCAGGCGCGTGCCGTTCTGCTTACTGATGTTGTCCAGGCGGATCATGGGTCCTCGGCGGCCGGAGCGGTTGCGATGCGCTTATAGCAACTCTCCGAGATCTTCTAGCCCGTCTTATTCACCGCATGACAGCGATTCGCTGGCGGGTATCGCATAAGCTGTTGATTGCGTTTACGGATTGGGTATCGCGACCAAACCTTTCCGCGATCGGAGCGCGCCACACCCGCCAGGCACGACGATACGATTGAGGCGTTCGGATTTCCAGCCGTCGGACGCAAGAAACTTGCCGCTGCCTTTGATGGTGGGCGCATCACCTCCGAGGGCGGCGTGATGCCCCTGGCCGCCGCCGAGCGGCGCATGGGGCTTGCCCAGCGGCTGGCCGGGCTGATCGCCGATCCGCGCAATCCGTTGTTCATCACGCACAGCGTCGTCGATATTCTGCGCGCTCGTATGCTCGCCATCGCCTGCGGTTATGAGGACGCCGACGATCTCGATCATCTGCGCACCGATCCCGGCTTCAAGCTGGCCTGCGGGCGCTTGCCTGACACCGGCCCCGATCTGTGCTCGCAACCGACCGTGTCGCGCTGGGAGAATGCGCCCACCCTGCGTGAGGTGGTGCGCATGACCTACGCCATGGTCGATATCTATTGCGCCAGTTATGCCCGCCCACCCGGCGCCGTCACGCTGGACATCGACGACACCGTCGATGTCGTGCACGGACATCAGCAATTTTCGCTGTTCAACGCCCATTACGACGAGCGCTGTTTTCCGCCCATCCATGTCTACGACACCGCGACCTCGCGCCCGGTGGCGGTGGTACTGCGGCCCGGCAAGACGCCGTCCGGGCATGAAGTCCGCCGCTATCTACGCCGCCTGGTGCGACGCATCCGCAGCCATTGGCCGAGCACGCGGCTGACCATCCGCGGCGACGGTCATTATGGCCGTCCCGAAGTGATGGCATGGTGCGAAGCCAACGACGTGGACTACATCTTGGGCCTGCCGGGCAACGCCGTCTTGAGCCGCTTGGTCGAGGCGGCCGCCGACGATGTCCGGGTCCGTCGAGCCGAGGCCGCGGCCCCCGTGCTTCGCCGCTATGCCGAGACCCGGTATGGCGCCAAATCCTGGGGCTGCGAGCGGCGGGCGGCGGCACGGATCGAGGCCACCACGCAGGGGTTGGACATCCGCTTCGTGGTGACCAACCTGAAGTTTGGCAGCGCCGAATGGCTCTACGACACGCTCTACTGCGCGCGCGGCCAGGCTGAGAACCTGATCAAGCTACACAAAAGCCAGCTTGCCTCCGACCGCACCAGTTGCCGCTCACCGCTCGCCAATCAGGTGCGCCTCGTACAGCACACCGCGGCTTATTGGCTGATGCTGACGGTGCGCGATGCCATCCCGAAACCGCATCCGCTCGCGACTGCCGAGTTCACCACCCTGCGGATGCGCCTG
>PKWQ01000039.1 GCA_003133265.1 Acetobacteraceae bacterium | reverse complement strand
TGCTGCCCGACAATCTGCTGATGCTGTTCACCGACCATAACGTGACCCGCCGGGCGGAGGAGATCGCCGCTCGCGTCGGACTGAGCAAGGTCATGCACCGGCTGCCGCGCACGCTGCCATTCGCCGATCTGCGGCGATTGGAGCTGGCCAAGGCGATCGCGCGCAATCCGAAGGTGGTGCTGATCGACGAGCCGTTCGCCGGCCTNNGCAGCTTCCGCGCCGAAGGCCATGCGGTGCTGCTGGTCGATCACAACGTGAAGGGCGTCGCCGCGCTGGTGGACCGCGTGCTGGCGATGTACCTGGGCGAGCATGTCGCCGAGGGCACGGCGGAAGAGGTGATGCGCAACGAGACGGTCCGCGCCGTCTATCTCGGCGGCAAGATCGAGACCGCCGCGCGCCCCGAGCGCGAGGACAAGGGCCGTCCGCCATTGCTCGATGTGCGCAATGTCGGCGTGCTGTACGGCAAGGCGCAGGCGCTGGAGGATGTGTCGATCCATGTCGGCGAGGGCGAGTTCGTCTCCGTCGTCGGGCTGAACGGCGCCGGCAAGACCACGCTGTTCAACGCCATTTCCGGTCTGGTGCCGTCCTCCGGCACGGTCACCTGGAAGGGCAAGGAACTCGGCGGCATGACCGCGGCGAAGATCGCGCGCATGGGCATCGTGCAATGCCCGGAAAGCCGCGAGTTGTTCGGCGACATGTCGGTGCGCGAGAATCTCGACCTCGGCGGCCAGCATCTGCCGCCGGCCGAGACGCAGCGCCAGCTGGAATGGCTGTTCGAGCTGTTCCCCATCCTGCACTCCCGTCAGGGCCAGGTGGCCCGCACATTGTCGGGCGGCGAGCANNATCGCGCGGGCGCTGATGATGAAGCCGAAGCTGCTGATCCTGGACGAGCCGACGCTCGGTCTTGCGCCGGTGATCCTGGAGCAGCTGTCGAAGGCGCTGGAGAAACTGCGCCAGACCACCGACATCACCGTGCTGCTGGGCGAGCAGAACGTCACCTTCGCGTTGCCGCATGCCGATCGGGTTTATGTGCTGGAGCACGCGCACATCGTCTGGGAAGGCGACCCCACGCGATTCGCCGAGGAAGCCTGCACCGGCTACCTGTAACCAGCTTGGCGGTATCGCGACTTGACCATCGCATCGTCCATGTCATCCTGAGGCCATCCAGTCGGGAAGCAGGTGCATGAGCGAGACGTTGGTCCGGGATCGTCAGGTTGCGGCATCGGAGGGGGATGTGGTGCTGGTACACAGCTCCGACATTCACGTCGATGACGGCCTTGTTCCGGACATTTATGACGGCGACGGCGCGGGCGGATTGCGCGCCGTGCTGGCGGCCGGGCGGGCGTTGGGCGCGCAGATCGCCCTGCTGGTGGGCGACGTGTTCGATCACAACCGCATTCCCCCCGATCTGCTGGGCCGGGCGACGCAATTGCTGGCGGAGGCGGAGATGGACGTGGTGATCCTGCCGGGCAACCACGATCCGCTGACGCCGGATTCCGTCTATCGCCGCAGCGGCATCGCCGATCTGGCGCATGTGCGCGTGTTGGGCCTGACACATGAGGACGCGGTGCATTTCCACGGCTGCGATCTGGAAATCTGGGGCCACGCGCATCACAGCTACGACAACATGGTGCCGTTGCGCACGCCGCGCCCGCGCAGCACGCGCTGGCAGATCGCGCTGGCGCATGGGCATTACGAGCCCGACGGCGCGGTGCCGCTGCGCCCGTCCTGGCTGATCAGCGACGGCGAGATCGACGCGACGGGTGCGGACTATCTCGCGCTGGGGCACTGGAACCGTCCGGTGCAGGTTGGCACCGGCAGCGTGCCGGCGTACTACTCCGGCTCTCCCGATCTGGCGCGGACGGTCAATCTGATCCGCCTGACCGGCAATGGTACCGTCACCGTCACGCGCGAGCCGTTGCGCTTCGATCCCATGTCCTGACGAGGCGGGTTCGGCCGCAGCTTGCGACCACGGAGGTGCCACGATGAAGCACGTTTCCTTTCCGGGCCATCTCGTCATGCTCGGCTGCGGCAGCATCGGCCAGGGCGTGCTGGCGTTGATCATGCGGTATTTCGACATCGCGCCGGATCGGATCACCATCGTCACCGCCGACGAGCGCGGCCACGATGTGGCGGACGAATACGGCATCGCCTTCGTCAAGACGCCGATCACGCGGGACAATTACGAGGCGGTGCTGCGCCCGATGCTGGGTATCGGGGATTTCCTGCTGAATCTCTCAGTGGACGTGTCCTCGGTGGCGCTGATCGGGCTCTGCCGCAGCACCGGCTCGCTCTATCTCGATACCTGCATCGAGCCATGGGAAGGCGATTACACCGATCCGTCTCTGACCGCCTCGCAACGTTCCAACTACGCGCTGCGCGAATCCGCGCTCGGGCTGGCCGAGGAGGTGCCCGGCGGGCCGACGGCGGTGCTGACGCATGGCGCCAATCCGGGCCTGGTGTCGCATTTCGTCAAGCAGGCACTCCTCGACATCGCGGCGGACACCGGACTGGATGTCGCGCAGCCGCTGTGGCGGGAGGATTGGGGGACGCTGGCACAGCGTCTTGGCGTCAAGGTCATCCACATCGCCGAGCGCGATACCCAGACGTCCGCCTGGCCGAAGCTGCGGGACGAGTTCGTCAACACCTGGTCGATCGACGGCTTCGTCGGCGAGGGATGCCAGCCGGCGGAACTGGGCTGGGGTTCGCACGAACGCAACTGGCCGGCGGACGCGCGCCGGCACGATTTTGGCCGGGACAGCGCCATCTATCTGGAACGTCCGGGCGCATCGACGCGGGTGCGTAGCTGGACTCCGCTGGAAGGCCCGTTTCATGGCTTCCTGATCACGCACAACGAGTCGATCTCGATTTCGGACTATTACACGCTGTCCGATGGCGGGGCGGTGACGTACCGCCCGACCGTTCACTATGCCTATCATCCATGCGACGACGCGGTGCTGTCGCTGCATGAGCTGGCCGGCAAGAACTGGCGGATCCAGAGCCGCAAGCGGCTGATGATGGACGAGATTACCGGCGGCATCGACGAGCTGGGCGTGCTGCTGATGGGCCATGCGCGCGGCGCCTATTGGTATGGCTCGCGTCTGTCCATTGAGGAGGCGCGCCGGCTGGCGCCGCACAACAATGCAACCAGCCTGCAGGTTACCGCCGCCGTGCTCGCGGGGATGATCTGGGCGATCGAGAATCCGGAGGCCGGGATCGTCGAGCCCGACCAGATGGACCATGCCCGCATTCTGGAGATCGCCAGGCCGTATCTGGGCGAGATGGTCGGTGCCTATTCCGACTGGACGCCGCTGCAAGGGCGGGGCGAGTTGTTCGCGGAGGCGCTGGATGAAACCTGCCCCTGGCAGTTCAAGAATTTCCGCGTCGTCTGATTAAGCCTTGGGGTCGAAACATGCACGGAGCGGCGCACGCCGCTCCGTGCCACGGTCATGTAACGAATTCGGCCTGCAACGCCGCTACGCGATCGAGCGCCGCCTGCGGCAGTCTGCCCTTGTTGGCGTGCGCGATCGCTTCCTCCAGCTGCGCCATCGTCGAGTAGCCGACCAGCACGGTGCTCATCGCGTCCGACGAGATGGCAAACCGGATCGCCGCCTCGATCAGGCTGCCGACATGGCCCTCGGTCACCAGCGGCAACAGGCGCCGCGCGCGCGCGGTATCATCGGCATAGCTGCCGCCGGAGCCGATCGGTTCCACGCTCGGCGTGGCCAGCGGATGGCGCGCCAGATCGCCGCTCAATGCGCCGCCGGCCAGTACCCGAATGCCGATCACGCCCATGCCCGCATCCTTCGCGGCGAGCATAAACTGCCGATAGTCGTGCGCGGGAAAGCGCGGATGGATGGCGCTGACCGGGCTGGGATTGAGCAGGTTGTACGGCACCTGCGCCGTATCGAGCACGCGCGCGCCGACCACCTTATGCATCGCGCCGGTGTCGCCGACGGCGGTGATGCCGTAGAAGCGCGTCTTGCCCTGGCCGCGCAGCCGCTCCAGCGCCGGCACGACTTCGTTCAGCACCGTCTCGGCACTCAGCGATGGTTCCCTGCCGTCGTCGGTGATGGCGTTGTGCAGTTGGAACAGATCGACCTGTTCGCGCCCCAGCCGACCGAGGCTGGCTTCCAGCGCCTCGGCGATCGCCGCGCCGATGCGGCCGCGTTCCGTTATCTGAATGCGCACTTTCGTGCCGACCAGCACATCCGGTTTCAAGGCCTTCAGCACCCGGCCCAGATTTTTCTCGGACTCGCCGTTGCCGTACTGCGCGGCGGTATCGAAATAATTGATGCCGGCGTCGACCGCCCGTGCCACGGCCCGTTCCTGATCGGCGGCGGTGCCCCCGACCATCAGTCCGCCCACCGCGCCGCAGCCGAAACCGAGTACCGAAACCTTGAGTCCTGTCCGGCCGAGTGTTCTCTGCTCCATTGTCCGCTCAGTGTGTTGTTTCTGTCGCCAGCATCGACGCAATCGTAAGCCGCTCCCGAGACCGGCGCGAGCGGACGGCGCCGGAAAGCCTATTTGGCGCGTTTGTATGCTCCGGTGAGGATACGCAGGTGATCGCGGAAATGCGGGCGCAGCTTGTCGGTCCACGGCGACGCTGCCGCGCTTTTCCATGCTTGCGTGCTCGGCACATCCGGCGAGGCGAGATGATACAGCGCCAGATAGCGATGGGAGCCCTCGACGGAGGAGCGGAACCGGCGGGCGCATAGCGTGCCGGGTACCGCGGCAAGTGCGGGGATGTGTTCGTTGCTGTACCACTCGTTGAACTCGGCCTCGTGCTCGGGGGCTACGTTCATCGCGTTGATCAGCAGCCCGCCGGCGCCCCGTGGCGCGGCCTGATCGCCGGGCAGGATCTGCTCGCCCTCGAAGCGCAGCAGGCGCTTGCACATCGCCGTGACCCGCTTCGACCAGACCGACAAATTCTCGCCGCCGATCGCGCGATAAGGCGCGCTTTGCAGTACCCCGATGGTGTCGAGGTCGTAGCTGGCCGCGGCGATTTTGGGATTGGTGGCGCCGATCCAGCGTTCGCAGGCACCGAAGCCCGGCACCCGCTGCCGCTCGGGAACGTGCTCCAGATCGTACCAATCGTGGAACTCGTCCTCGTGGGCGTTGGAGAAGTCGAACGCCACCATCAATATGCCTTTGGCCATCGTTTTTTCCTCCGTTTTGTATTGTTGTCGTATGGACACGCCGGCGGTTTCAGCACGTTGAATGGCAGCATAGTGCGCCATCGCCCGGCCGGCCATCGCAACCGGAGCCGGCTTTCGCGACCAGCCTGGAGGCGATCGGGTTTCCGGGCAATACTCGCGACGACGAATGGACTTCAGGGGAACAGAACATGCCGGCTGACGCGCACCCCACGGAGAACCGGCCACTGGCCGGGATCACCGTGCTGGATTTCGGCCAGATCTATCAGGGGCCCTATTGCACCCTACTGCTGGCCAAGGCCGGCGCCAACGTGATCAAGATCGAACCGCTGACCGGCGAGCCGCTGCGCCGCCGCGCGGTGACAGGGCAGAGCACGACGCTGCCGGTGGCGATGCTGAACGCCAACAAGCGCGCGATCACACTCAACCTGAAGCACGAGCGCGGCCGGGCGCTGCTGTTCGAGATGGTCAGGCGCGCCGATGTGCTGCTGGAGAATTTCGCCCCCGGCGTAATGGACAAGCTCGGCGTCGGCTGGAGCGTGCTGCACCAGATCAACCCGGCGCTGGTCTACGCCACCGGCACCGGCTACGGCATCACCGGCCCGGATCGCGACAATCTGGCGATGGATCTGACCATCCAGGCGGTGTCCGGCATCATGAGTGTCACCGGCTTCCCGGACTCCCCGCCGCTGAAGGCCGGACCGACGCTGGTGGACTATATGGGCGGCATCCATCTCTACGGCGGCATCATGACGGCGCTGTTCGAGCGTACCCGCACCGGCAAGGGCAGGCTGGTGGAGGTGGCGATGCAGGAGGCGGTCTATTGCTCGATGGCCTCCTCGATGGAGTACTACTACCGCACCGGCAAGATCCCCCCGCGCACCGGCAACCATCAGTCGGCGCTGTCGAGCGCGCCCTACAATGTCTATGAAACCAATGACGGCCATGTGGCGATCAACGTGGTCACCGACGGGCATTGGCGGAATCTGTGCGTGGCGATGGGACGGGAGGAGTTGGCGGACGATCCGCGCTTTCTCACCGCCAGAGCCCGCGCGGACCACATGGAGGAGACCGACGCGGCGGTCTCCGCCTGGACGCGCACGCTGGGCAAGATGGAGATATTCGCCATCACCTCGAAATACCGCATTCCCTGCGCGCCGGTGCGCAACGTGGCGGAGGTGATGCACGACCCGCACATGCACGGGCGCGGCATGCTGGAATGGATCGACCATCCCGAACTGGGCCGCATCGTGGTGCCGACCACGCCGCTGCGCATCCACGGCACCGACAAGGTGCCGACGACGCCAAGCCCGCTGGTCGGTCAGCACAACCAGGAGATCTATGGCGATTGGCTCGGGCTGTCGGACGCGGAGATCGCGGAGCTGAAGCGCCAGGAGGTCATCTGAGTCGGTGGATGGCGATGCTGCCAAGGGCCGGGGATAGACAATAAACGTCCAATAATACCCATATTCATAGAAAATAATCCCTTTTCTATGGCGGGGTATTGCGTTTCAGGGAAATTCTCCTCCTTTCCTCCCTATGGCTGGTTATGGCAGCTTCCATATTCCGCCACCCGCAACAGAACCGCGCTGCCTGCCGGCATCGTGAATGGAGAGCGTCCTTGACCCACCGTCTGTCCCGTCTCGCGTTTCTCGCTTCATCCCTCGCGGTGCTGGCGTTCGTCTCCGCTGCCGGCGCTTTGGCCGCGCCGCCCAAGGAAATCCGGATCGACTGGGCGACCTACAACCCGGTCAGCCTGGTGCTGAAGGAACAGGGCCTGCTGGAGGCCGAGTTCGCGAAGGACGGCACCACCATCCGCTGGGTGCAGTCCGCCGGATCGAACAAGGCGCTCGAATTCCTCAATGCCGGGTCGCTGGATTTCGGCTCCGCCGCCGGTGCCGCGGCGCTGATCGGCAAGGTGAACGGCAACCCGATCAAGTCGGTCTATGTCTTCTCACGCCCCGAATGGACCGCGCTGGTGACGCAGGCCAACAGCCCGATCAAGACCGTCGCCGACCTGAAGGGCCAGCGCGTCGCGGTGACGCGCGGGACCGACCCGCACATCTTCCTGGTGCGCGCGCTGGCCGATGCGGGCCTGTCTGAGAAGGACGTGAAGCTGGTGCTGTTGCAGCACCCGGACGGCCGCACCGCGCTGGAGCGCGGCGACGTGGTTGCCTGGGCCGGGCTCGATCCGCTGATGGCCGCCGCCGAGATCGAAACCGGCGCGCGTCTGTTCTACCGCAAGCCGGAGGCGAACACCTGGGGCATCCTGAATGTGCGCGAGGCCTTCGCCGCCGAGCAGCCGGAGACCGTGGCCCGCGTGCTCGCCGTCTATGACCGCGCCCGCATCTGGGCGGTGTCGCATCCGGCGGAGCTGAAGGCGATGCTGGTGGCGGTGATGAAGCTGCCGGATGCCGTGGTGGCGCGGCAACTGGAGCGGACCGATATGTCCAACGGCCAGATCGGCGCCGCGCAGGCGAAGACGATCATCGAGGCCGGCAAGGCATTGCAGGCCGCCGGCGTGCTCGCCGCCGATGTCGATGTGACGGCGGTGACGAACGCGATGATCGACCCGTCCTTCGCCGCCAAGCTGGCGCGATGAGCGTTGCCGCCGCACCCACGGCCGAGGCCGGCGTGGCGGTGGCTGTGTCGCCGCATCCGGCCCGCCGGTGGCGCGCCTGGGACTGGCTGCTGGCGCTGATCCTGCCGGTGAGCCTTGGCATCGCGTGGGAATGGGCCGTGCGCGCGGGCCATGCCTCCGGCAGGCTGATGCCGCCGCCGTTGCGGCTGGCGGAGACGGCGTACGCGCTGATCAAGAGCGGCGAGCTGCAGACCCACATCGCCGCGACCATGACCCGGGTCGGGCTCGGCTTTGCCTTCGGCGCCGTCGCCGGCACCGCGATGGGCACGCTGACCGGGGCGAGCGGGGTGATGCGTCGGCTGCTCGATCCCTCGCTCCAGGCGCTCCGCGCCATCCCCTCCATCGCCTGGGTGCCGCTGTTCATTCTTTGGCTCGGCATCTTCGAGACCTCGAAGCTGGCGCTGGTGGCGCTCGGGGTGTTCTTTCCGGTCTATCTCGGCGTGCTCAGCGCCATCCAGGACGTGGACCGCAAGCTGATGGAGGTCGGGCGCGTGTTCGGGCTGTCGCCGTTCGGCCTTGTGCTGCGCATCATCCTGCCGGCGATCATGCCGACCTGGATCGCGGCGCTGCGGTCGGGTCTGGGGCTCGGCTTCATGTTCGTGCTCGCCGCCGAGCTGCTCGGCGCGTCGGAGGGGGTCGGCTTCCTGCTGCTGGACGGCCAGCAGATGGGACGGGCGGACTCCATCCTGGTGGCGATGATCGTCTTCGCCATCCTGGGCAAGATCTCCGACAGCGTTCTGGTCGGTCTTTCCCGGCCCATCCTGCGCTGGCAGGACACGGTAAGGGATCGGCTATGACCCATCTCGCCGTCCAGCATGTCAGCAAGTTCTACGCCAACGGTACCCAGGCGCTGGCGGATGTCAGCCTGCACGCGGGGGAAGGCGAGATCCTGGCCGTCGTCGGCAGCTCCGGCTGCGGCAAGACCACGCTGCTGCGCCTGATCGCGGGTCTGGACCAGTCGAGCGCCGGTGCCATCGCGGTGGGCGGGCAGGTGATGCATGGAACCCATCCCACCATCAGCGCGGTGTTCCAGGAGCCGCGCCTGCTGGCGTGGCTGACGGTGGCCGGGAATATCGGTTTCGGCGGCCGCCGCCTGAAGCCGGCCGAGCGCGATGCCCGCACCGAGGCGCTGCTCGGCCGGATCGGTCTCGCCGGCTATGGCAAGCGGTTGCCCAAGGACCTTTCCGGCGGCCAGCAGCAGCGGGTATCCATCGCCCGCGCGTTGATCGGCCATCCCGGCATCCTGCTGCTGGACGAGCCGTTTTCCGCCCTGGACCCGTTCACCCGCGCCAGTCTGCACGATTTGCTGCTGGGCCTGTGGCAGGAGCTGAAGCCGACGGTCGTGATCGTGACGCATGACGTCGAGGAGGCGGTATTCCTCGCCGACCGGGTCGTGGTGATGCGCCCGCGCCCCGGTCGGGTGTCGGAGACGATCACGCCGCGTCTGTCGCGTCCGCGCGACAAGCTTTCCCCCCTGTTCGATGCCGCCAAGCGTCGTGTTATGCAGGCCATCGACCGGTCGCTCTCGGAAGAGCACCGCCCCCCGCCCCGGCAGGCCGCCGACGGCTCTTCGCTCTGGTGGTAGCTGGCCGCCGCCCACGATACGGAAGGATTTGATCATGGATGCACAGGCTCTGCGGGCGCTACAGGCGCCGTTGAAGGAACAGTATCGGACCGCGCCGGAAGCGGCGGTGATCACGCTCCGCGCCAGCGGCGAGCTGGATAGCACCTCCATCGCCTGCAAGGTCGAGACCGGACGCGCGCTGGCCGTCGCCGGCCTGCATCCGGCCACCGGCGGTTCCGGGCTGGAGCTGTGTTCCGGCGACATGCTGCTGGAGGCGCTGGTCGCCTGTGCCGGGGTGACGCTGAAGGCGGTGGCCACCGCGCTGGAGATTCCGTTGCGCAGCGGCCGGGTGAGCGCCGAGGGGGATCTCGATTTCCGTGGCACGCTCGGCGTCGACCGCGCCGCCCCGGTCGGCTTCAAGGCGATCCGGCTGCGGTTCGACATCGACGCGGATGCGACCGAGGAGCAGATCGCCACGCTGCTGAAACTGACCGAACGCTATTGCGTCGTGTTCCAGACCATCAACCAGAAGCCGGCGCTGGACGTCGCCATCAACAACGCCGCCTGAGCAGGAGACCAACACCATGAGCGAACCGAGCGCCTACGGGTTTTCCACCCTGTCCATTCATGCCGGCGCCTCGCCCGATCCCTCGACGGGCGCGCGGGCGACGCCGATTTACCAGACCACGTCGTTCGTGTTCGACGACGTCGATCACGCGGCCTCATTGTTCGGCCTGCAAGCCTTCGGCAACATCTATACCCGCATCGGCAACCCGACGAACGCGGTGCTGGAGGAACGGGTGGCGGCGCTGGAAGGCGGCACGGCGGGCCTCGCGGTCGCGTCCGGCCATGCGGCGGAGTTTTTGGTGTTCCACGCGCTGATGGAGCCTGGCGATGAGTTCGTCGCCTCGCGCAAGCTCTATGGCGGATCGATCAACCAGTTCAACCACGCCTACAAGAATTTCGGCTGGGTGGTGAAATGGGCGGAGGATGAAAACGCGGAGAGCTTCCGCCGTCAGATCACGCCGAAGACCAAGGCGATCTTCATCGAATCCATCGCCAACCCTGGCGGCGTGATCATGGACATCGAGGCGATCGCGGCGGTGGCGAACGAAGCGGGCATCCCGCTGATCGTCGACAACACCATGGCGACGCCGTACCTGATCCGCCCGTTCGAGCACGGCGCGGACATCATCGTGCACTCCGCCACCAAGTTCCTGGGCGGGCACGGCAATTCCATCGGCGGCGTTATCGTCGATGGCGGGAAGTTCGACTGGATGAAGTCCGGCCGGTATCCGATGATGTCCAAGCCGCGTCCGGAGTATTCCGGCATGGTGATGGCCGAGACGTTCGGGAATTTCGGCTTCGCCATCGCCTGCCGGGTGCTGAGCCTGCGCGACCTGGGTCCGGCGCTGTCGCCGTTCAACGCCTTTCTGATCCTGACCGGCATCGAGACGCTGCCGCTGCGCATGCAGCGTCACTCCGATAACGCGCTGGTGGTGGCGACCTTCCTGCAGAACCACCCGGCGGTGTCCTGGGTCAGCTATCCCGGCCTGCCGACCGACAAGTACCATGCGCTCGCCAAGCGCTATGCGCCGAAGGGCGCCGGGGCGGTGTTCACCGTCGGGCTGAAGGGCGGGTTCGATGCCGGCGTGCGGCTGGTCTCCAACCTGCAATTGTTCTCGCATCTGGCGAATATCGGCGACACGCGCTCGCTGGTGATCCATCCGGCGTCCACCACGCACAAGCAGCTGACCGACGAGCAGCGCGCGGCGGCCGGGGCGGGGTCGGAGGTGGTGCGGCTGTCGATCGGCCTGGAAGACGCGCAGGATCTGATCGCCGATCTGACCGCCGCGCTGGCGGCGGAATAACGAGACACCAAAGCCAGGAGGGAGCGCCCTCCTGGCTGTTTCTCCAGGCGCGCGCCGAGTTCGACACGGCGCACAGCGACGCTGCCGAACGGCCTGAATTCACGATATTTCTGTAGCATGGCTGACGTGTTGGCGCGGGCTCTTGCCCGGTGCGCCCGCCTTCACGGTCAGGATGAGACTATCCCCCCCACCCTGCCGTGTGGCTGGCGTTTCCTCCCCAAACCTGGCCCGCGGCGCCTTCCTGACGAGCCACGATCTGAATACCCGTTCAGGTGGTTCGAGTCACGCTTTTTATTCCTCGAAACGGCGGAAATGAGTGATTTAATTATGCGGCGCCGTTGTGCAGCGCACAATAATTCCGGCCCGGCGGACGGTGCGCTCCATCTGGCGGGCCGGGCCATAGCCGTCTAGGGTCCGGTCGTCTTCTTCCCGGTCTTCGACCACCCCCCAGACGGATGACCCGCCGATGCGACTGTCCCGCAGTTTCGTGCCCACGCTCAAGGAAACCCCCGCCGAGGCGCAGATTGCCTCGCATCGGCTGATGCTGCGTGCCGGTCTGGTGCGTCAGACCTCGGCCGGCATCTATGCCTGGCTGCCGCTCGGACATCGGGTGCTGCGCAATATCGAGCAGATCGTGCGCGAGGAGCAGGACGCCGCCGGTGCGCAGGAACTGCTGATGCCGACCATCCAGCCGGCCGAGCTGTGGCGCGAAAGCGGGCGCTACGACGATTACGGCAAGGAGATGCTGCGCATCACCGACCGGCATGGTCGGGAGATGCTGTACGGCCCCACCAACGAGGAGATGATCACCG
>PKWQ01000083.1 GCA_003133265.1 Acetobacteraceae bacterium | reverse complement strand
CGGCCTCGGCGCGGGCGCGGGCTTCGTTGAGTTGCTCGGTCGAGAGGGTGATGCCGGTGACCCGGGCGCCATAGTCGCGCGCCAGCGTCAGCGCCAAGCCGCCCCAGCCCGAGCCGATATCGAGCACCGAAAGCCCCGGCCGGTCGAGGCAGAGCTTGGCGGCGATGTGCCGCTTCTTCGCCGCCTGCGCCGCCTCCAGCGTTTCGGCCCCGGTGGGGAAATACGCGCAGGAATATTGCCGGTCCCGGTCGAGGAACAGGGAATAGAGCCGCCCGTTCAGGTCGTAGTGATGCGCGACATTGCGCCGGGCGCGATAGGCCGGGTTGTACTGGTCGATGCGGCGCCTGATGAGCCCATAGGCGGCGCGCAGCCGGGCGAGCGGGAGGCGGCCGGCATTGACCGCCAGGTTACGGATCAGCACGTCCAGCACGTCATGGAAGGCGCAGCCGATCGGCGCCAGCGTGCCTTCCATATAGGCCTCGCCGACCGCGAGTTCCGGGTTGAGCAGCAGGCGACGGATGGTACGGTTGTCGCGCACCTCCATCCCCGCCTCGGGGCCGGAACCGGGGGGACCGGCATATGCCTGCATGCGCCCGTCGGGCCAGCGTACCGTCAGCCGGCCGATCGTAACGAACCGCCTCAGGAGGGCATCGAGGGCAACCCGCATTATCCAGCCCCATATGGTCTATTCGAGCTTGCGGGTAACCCTAATGAAATAAATCGGGGCCGTCAAAAAAGAACGCATGTCCCCAACGCCCGGCGGCCCGCGCCCAGGGTGGGCAGCGGGCCGGCCAAAATCCTAGCCTCGCCAAAATCCTAGCGTCGGGCGATCGGCCGCGACCGGATCGGGGGGAATACCCCCGACCCCGCCGCGAACCGGTCACATCGGATCAGACGTCAGGCTGCTCGCCCTCGCCCGCGGCCTCGAACATCTCGGCCTCGTCGACGGCTTCTTCTTCCTCGGCCGCCTGGCCGACCCGCTCGCCGCGGGCCTGCTTCTCGGCCTCCTCGGGGCTGCGGGCGACGTTGGCGGTGACGGTGATGGACACTTCCGGATGCAGCACCACGCGGACCTTGGTCAGTCCGAGCAGCTTGATCGGATGCTCCAGCACCACCTGCTGGCGGTTCACGGTCAGCCCGGCGGCGGTGCAGGCGTCGGAGATGTCGCGCGGCGTCACCGACCCGTACAGGCTGCCGGACTCGCCGGCCTGACGGATGACGACGACGGACAGCCCCCCCACGCGCTCGGCGACCCGCTCGGCCTCCTCACGGCGCTTCAGGTTCTGCGCTTCCAGCTGGGCGCGCTGCTGTTCGAAGCGCTCCAGGTTCGTCTTGTTGGCGCGGATCGCCTTCTTCTCGGGCAGCAGGAAGTTGCGGGCATAGCCCGGCTTAACCTTCACCACATCGCCCATCTGTCCCAGCTTCTCGACGCGCTGGAGCAGGATCAATTCCACGGCGGCCATGGGTCTTGCTCCTTACGCGAGAATATAGGGCAGCAGCGCCAGGAACCGGGCGCGCTTGATTGCGTTGGCCAGTTCGCGCTGCTTCTTCGCCGAGACCGCGGTGATGCGGCTGGGCACGATCTTGCCGCGTTCCGAGAGGAAGCGCGACAGCAGCCGCACATCCTTATAGTCGATCTTCGGCGCGTTCGGGCCGGAGAACGGGCAGGATTTGCGGCGGCGGTAGAACGGCCGGCGGGCGCCGACGGCGGCACGGCGGCCGGCGGGATTGACGTCTGTGCTGTCGGACATCTGTGCTTACTCCTCGATCCCGGGGGCGCTGAATTCGTCGCGCGGACCACGGAAATCGTCGCGCGGACCATGGAAATCGTCGCGGGCACGGTATTCCTCACGGCCTTCCTCGCCGCCACGGCGGCCGCCGCGGCCGCTCTCGAACCGGCCCGGGGGCTTGGGTCCACGGAAGCCACGCTCCCGGTCGTCGGACTTGCGCGAGAGAATCGCCGACGGCGCTTCCTCGATCGCTTCGACGCGGATGGTCATGAAGCGCAGGATGTCCTCGTTGAGCCGCAGCTGGCGCTCCATCTCGGTGATGAAGGCTGGCTTGGCGTCGAGGCCGAGCAGCATGTAATGGCCCTTCCGGTTCTTCTTGATCCGGTAGGCCAGGCCACGCAGACCCCAATATTCGCGCTTCGGGACCGAGCCACCCTCGGCTTCGAGGCTGGCGACGATGCCGTCGGCGACGGACTCGACCTGCTGCTGCGTGACATCGTTGCGTGCTATCAGCACGCATTCGTATAGCGGCATCCTGTAACCCCTCTGGCTTGTCTCCGCCCACGACCGTTTCGGGTCACACCCCCCAATGGGATGCTGGGCATAGCCGGGGACGGTGCCGTCGCCCCGGCAGGGAAGGGCGCGCTTCAAGCACGAATCGGGGTGGGACGCAACGGAGAAGTCCCGGGAACCCGCAAACAACCATATTATACATCCGGGCGAGTGTCCCGCGCCCGTCCGCCTCCATTGACAGAGAGTTGAGCGGAAGCTACGCCGCCGCGCCACAGCGTCCTTTCGCCACGCATCTCCTTCCCCAGCCCTCTCCTCCCTCAGGGGACCCAATTCGATGCCAGTGCATGCGTTCATCTTTCCGGGCCAAGGCAGCCAGTCCGTCGGCATGGGCCGAGACCTTGCCGCCGCCTTCGCCCCCGCCCGCGAGATTTTCGAGGAGGTGGACGAGGTCCTGAAGCAGAAGCTCTCCAAGCTGATGTTCGAGGGCCCGGCCGAAGAGCTCACTTTGACCGAGAACACCCAGCCGGCGCTGATGGCGATGTCGCTCGCCGTGCTGCGGGTGCTGGAAAAGGAAGGCAACCTGACCCTGGCGCGCAAGGCGACGCTGGTCGCCGGGCACTCGCTCGGCGAATACAGCGCGCTCGCCGCCGCCGGCAGCTTCTCCGTTATCGATGCCGCGCGCCTGCTGAAGCTGCGCGGCCAGGCGATGCAGAAGGCCGTCGCCCCCGGCGAAGGCGCCATGGCAGCCCTGCTCGGCGTGGAGATGGAGCAGGCCCTGGCGATCTGCGCCGAGGCCGCCCCGGTGCCGGACAGCAAGACCGGCGAGCGTCAGGTGGTCGATCCGGCGAACGACAATGGCGGCGGACAGGTGGTGATTTCCGGCCATCGCGCGGCGGTGGAACGGGCAATCGAGGTGGCCAAGGCCCACGGCGTGCGCCGGGCCATGCTGCTGCCGGTGTCCGCCCCGTTCCATTGCGCGCTGATGGCGCCCGCCGCCGAGGTGATGGCCGAGGCGTTCGGGCGCACCCCGCCGCGCGCGCCGTCGGTGCCGCTGATCGCCAATGTCTCGGCCGCGAAAGAGACCGATCCGGCGGCGATTCTCGATGGTCTGGTGCGGCAGGTGACCGCCACCGTGCGCTGGCGCGAGAGCGTGCAGGCAATGACCGCGCTGGGCATCGACAGCTTCGTCGAGCTGGGCGCGGGCAAGGTGCTCACCGGTCTGATCAAGCGCATCGCCCCCGACGCCGCCACCGTCTCCGCCGGTACCCCGGCGGAGATCGAGGCGATGCTGAAGTCGCTCTGAGAAGGACGCATCCGATGTTCAGGCTGGACGGCAAGACCGCGCTGGTCACCGGCGCTTCCGGCGGTATCGGCGCCGCCATCGCGCGCGCGCTGCACGCGCAGGGGGCAGCGGTCGCGCTGTCCGGCACCCGAGTCGCGGCGCTGGAGGCGCTGGCGGCGGAGCTGGGCGAGCGGGCGCATGTCTGCCCGGCCGACCTGAAGGACCCGGCGGCGGCGGATGCCCTGCTCGCCGCCGCCGAGGCGGCCGCCGGGCCGCTGCATATCCTGGTCAACAACGCCGGCTTCACCCGCGACATGCTGGCGCTGCGCATGAAGGACGAGGACTGGCAGGCGGTGCTGGACGTCGATCTGACGGCGCCGTTCCGCCTCGCCCGCGCCGCGCTCCGGGGCATGGTGCGCCGGCGCGCCGGGCGGATCGTCTCGATCTCCTCCATCGTCGGGGCCACCGGCAATCCCGGCCAGGCCAATTACGCCGCCGCCAAGGCCGGGCTGGTCGGCATGACCAAGGCGCTGGCGCAGGAGGTTGCCTCGCGCGGGGTGACAGTGAACATCGTCGCCCCCGGCTTCATCGAGACGCCGATGACCAACGCGCTGTCCGAGTCGCAGCGGGCCAGGCTCGGCGAGGCGATCCCGCTGGGCCGGCTGGGCCAGCCGGCCGACATCGCTAGCGCGGTCGTCTATCTGGCGTCCGACGAGGCCGGCTGGATCACTGGCGCCACGTTGCATGTCAATGGCGGCATGGCCATGATCTGAACGCCGATCGCGCGGCGCGATATGGGCCTGTCGGCCTGTTGGCGTGCGTGACAAAACCATGCTAAGCGGCCCGAAGCTTCGTCCGGAGCGGGTCGCTCCAACCATCGGGACTTCCCGGCGGACAGACGAGCCCCCGCGAGGGGGAAGATACGGACGAAAATCTTGGTCCCCATGGGGAGGGCCTTTTGCAGGAGTTGCAGATCCGATGAGCGAGATCGCCGACAAGGTTAAGAAGATCGTGGTGGAGCACCTGGGCGTCGAAGAGGCGAAGGTGACCGCAGAAGCTTCTTTCATCGACGATCTGGGCGCGGACAGCCTGGACACGGTCGAGCTGGTGATGGCCTTCGAGGAGGCGTTCAGCGTCGAGATCCCGGAAGACGCCGCCGAGAAGATCGCCACCGTGAAGGATGCGATCGACTATATCGAGAAGCAGAAGGCGGCCTGAGCGGTCAGGCGCGAAAGGGTTGGCGGCGATGCGCCGTGTAGTGGTCACCGGCATGGGCATTGCCAGCCCGCTGGGCCTCGGGGTGGAGAATGTCTGGAAGCGCCTGATCGAAGGCGAATCCGGCATTGGCGTAATCCAGTCCTTCGAAACCGAGCAGCTGACATGCAAGGTCGGCGGCCAAGTCCCGCGGGGGACACGGGCGGAGGGTAAGCTCAACCTCGACGAATGGATCCCGACCAAGGATCAACGCAAGATGGACCGGTTCATCCATCTCGGCCTGGTCGCCGCGACCGAGGCGGTGGAGGATTCCGGCTGGCAGCCCGAGACCGAGGAAGATCGCTGCGCCACCGGCGTGATGATCGGCTCCGGTATCGGTGGCTTGCAGACCATCGCGGAAGCCGCCGTGCAGGTGCATGAGGGCAAGGCGCGGCGCCTGTCGCCGTTCTTTATCCCGGCCTCGCTGATCAACCTCGTCTCTGGCCATCTGTCGATCAAATACGGCTTCAAGGGCCCGAACCACGCGGTGGTGACGGCTTGCGCCACCGGCGTGCATGCGATCGGCGACGCTGCCCGGCTGATCATGTGGGGGGACGCCGACGTGATGGTGGCCGGCGGCGCGGAAGCCGCGGTCTGCCTGATCGGCATCGCCGGCTTCTGCGCCGCGCGCGCCCTGTCCACCGCCTTCAACGACCGCCCGACCGAGGCCTCCCGCCCCTGGGACAAGGACCGCGACGGCTTCGTGATGGGCGAAGGCGCGGGCGTCTTGATACTGGAAGAGTGGGACCACGCCATCGCTCGNNTGATGGGCGAAGGCGCGGGCGTGCTGGTGCTGGAGGAATACGAGCACGCGAAGAAGCGTGGCGCGAAGATCTATGCCGAAGTGGCCGGCTATGGCATGTCCGGCGACGCCCACCACATCACCGCCCCGGCGGACGGCCATGAAGGCGCCTACCGCGCCATGAAGGCGGCGTTGAAGAATGGCGGCATCGCGGCCTCCGACATCCAGTATGTGAACGCGCACGGCACATCGACGCCGATGGGCGACGATCNNCGCGGTGGAGGCGATCTTCTCCATCCTGGCGATCCGCGACAACGTGGCGCCACCGACGCTCAATCTGAACAACCCGAGCCGCGAGAGCGCGATCGACCGCGTTGCCAAGCACGCGCAGTCGCGTCCGATCAACGTGGCGCTCTCCAATAGCTTCGGCTTTGGCGGCACCAACGNNCGCCGCCGCCCGCTCCAGGGCCGGCGGCGGCGGGGCGAGGTCGGCTCGTCGTCGCCCGCCTGCGCGGCTGGGCGCGACGCTGGGCGTTCCCGGTGTTGCTGGTGCTGGGCACGTCGGGTACCGCGGTCTCGATGTACGCGCAGCATGTGCTGTATCGCCCGGGACCGCTACCGGAAGCCCGTGCCATCGTGGTGCCGCATGGCGGCCTGGGTCAGGTGGCCGACGCCCTGCGCGCGAATGGCGTGATCGCCCGGCGGACCGATTTCGTGATCGCCGCCTGGGTCACCCGCCACGAGGGCAGCCTGCACGCCGCCGAACTGCTGTTCCCCGCCCATGCCTCATTGCGCGAGGTGTTGAGCACGCTGCGCGCCGCCAAACCGGTGCAGCACAGCCTGACCATCCCCGAAGGACTGACCGCCCGGCAGATCGTCGCGATTTTCGCCCATGCCGAGGCGCTGGCCGGCCCTGCCGCCGAGACGCCGCCCGAAGGCGGGGTGCTGCCGCAGACCTACCATTATGAATATGGCACCTCCCCGGCCGCGATCCTGGCGCGGGCGCGCGCGGCGATGGATCGGGCGGTGGCGCAAGAATGGGACGCACGGGCGCCCGACCTGCCGCTGGCCTCGGCGCGCGAGGCGCTGATCCTGGCCAGCATCGTCGAGCGCGAGACGGCGCTGCCCGACGAACGCCCGCATGTGGCGGCGGTATTCCTCAACCGGCTGAAACACGGAATGCGGCTGCAATCGGACCCGACCGTGGTGTTCGCCGTCTCCGGCGGCGCCGGCACGCTCGATCATCCGCTGAGCCGCGCCGATCTGGACCGCGACGACCCGTTCAATACCTATCGCGCCCACGGCCTGCCGCCGGGGCCGATCTGCGCCCCGGGGCTGGCCTCGCTGCACGCGGTGCTGCATCCGGCATCGAGCGAGGACCTCTATTTCGTCGCCGACGGGACCGGCAAGCACGTCTTCGCCCGCACCCTGGAAGACCATGCGCGCAACGTGGCGCGGTGGCGCACCCTGCCCGCCCCCACGCATTAGGCTTGCGATGCCGGCCGACATGGGCTATATGCACCACATGGAAGTGCATATGCACGGAGACAGCCCAATGCCAGCGAACAAGGGTTTCGGCGAAGCGCCACTGCGGTGGATGGCGGAAGTCCGCCAGGGAATTGACGTTGGCATCGTCGATGCGGTGCTGGCGGACGGGCGGCTAAGCGCGGTGGAACTCGACCGGCTGGCGTTGCCGCGCAAGACGCTGATGCACCGGCGGACGATGGGGCGGTTGTCGCCGGAACAGTCGGACCGGCTGCTGCGCATCCTGCGGGTGATCGAGGAAGCGGAGGCCACCTTCGGCGACCGGGACAAGGCGCATCTGTGGCTGCGCCGTCCTACCCCCTTGTTCGCCGATCAGGCACCGCTCGATCTGCTCGACACCGACATCGGCGTGCGGCAGGTGGAAGCATTGCTCGGCCGTATCGCCCACGGCATCGCCGCTTGATCCAGGCGTGGCGGCTCTGCCGCCTGCCGTTCGCGAACCTGAGCGGCGAAGGCGCGGCACGGTTCGGCGGACGCTGGAACAGCCCCGGCCTGCCTGTTGTGTATCTGGCCGACCATCCGGCGCTGGCGGTGCTGGAAGTGCGGGTGCATCTCGACCTGCCGCTGGAGCTGATGCCGGCGGATTACTGTTTGATGGGCGTGAGCCTGCCGAACGAGTTGCCGGAGCGGATCGATGCGCCGCCAGCCGATCCGCCCGCCGCCGGCGACGCCTGGCTGCGCGGCGGCACCAGCGTCGTGCTGCGCGTGCGCTCGACGCTGGTGCCGGAGGCGTGGAACCTGCTGCTCAACCCGCGTCATCCGCGCGCCAGCGAGGCGACGGTTCTGGCAACCCGCTTATATCGTTTCGATCCGCGGCTGTTTGGGTAGGGTCGATCCACCATGCCGGACAGACGGCGCATCCGTTAAGACTGAAGCCGTTTACGCCACAGGGGCTTCAACAGTTCCAGGAAAACCAGCACGAGAGCGCCGGCACCGAACGCCAGCGAGAGGTCGTCCCAGTGCAGCGGCCCGAAGCGGAAGAGATTGCCCGCGACCGGCCAAAGCAGCGTCAGGCTCAACATCGCCGCGACGGCAAGAAGGACCAGGACGAGCGCCCGATTGGGCCGCCGGAGCGCGGTGATCAACGACGCGCTGAAGGAGCGGTTGACAAAGATCAGGCTGACGAACGCCAGGATCAGCGAAAAGAACGTCAGTGCCCGCACTTCGTTCTCCGGCATGCCCCGTCCGGTCGTGACGACGAAGATGACGGCGACGAGCACGAAGGCGAACGCTCCCTGCAACAGGCTCCAGCGGATCAAGGCACCGGAGAACAGCGGCTCCTCGGGATCACGCGGCGGCCGGCGCATCACGTCATCCTCCTCCATCTCGGCCTCGAAGACGAGCGAGCACACGGGGTCGATCACCATCTCCAGAAACGCGATGTGGACTGGCCCGAACAGGATCGGCAGGCCGAACAGCAGCGGCAGCAGCGCCAGCCCCGCGATCGGGACATGCACCGCGAAGATGAAGCCCATCGCCTTGCGGAGGTTGTCGTAGATGCGGCGGCCGAGCCGGATGGATTTGACGATCGAACCGAAATCGTCGTCGAGAAGAACGATCGCGGACGCCTCGCGCGCCACGTCCGTCCCGCGCCCGCCCATGGCGATACCGATATGCGCCGCCTTGAGCGAGGGCGCATCGTTGACGCCATCCCCGGTCATCGCCACGATCTCGCCGTTGGCCTTCAGCGCGTTGACGATACGAAGCTTCTGGTCCGGCATGATGCGCGCGAACACGGTCGCGGCACGCACGCGCAGAGCCAGTTCGGCGTCACTTAGCCGGGCGAGTTCTTCGCCGGTCACGAGGTCTTCGGCGTCGAGGCCCGCCTGGCGGGCGATGGCTCTGGCGGTCGCCGGATAGTCGCCGGTGATCATGACCACCCTGATCCCGGCCGAGCGGCATTCATTCACCGCATCGGGCACGCTCGGGCGCAGCGGATCGGCAAGTCCGACCAGGCCGAGGAACTCGAACGCGAAATCATGCTGCGAATCCGGCCATGCCCGCCCGGTGAAGGCGGCGCGGGCGACGCCCAGCACGCGCCGTCCCTCGGCGGCCATGGCGTCCACCGACCGCGTCAGCGCGGCAATATCCGCCGCGCCGAGGTGGCAAAGATCGGCGATGGCCTCGGGTGCGCCCTTGGCGGCGATGACGAAGTCCAATCTGTCGTCAGCGGCCTGCCAGACATGCGACATCGCGAGAAGATCGGGATGCAGCCCATACGCATGCACGAGCGTCCATTCCGGGCCATGCAGATGCTCGGTCTCGGCCAGTAACGCGCGGCCCAGATCATGGAACGCCTTCTCCATCGGGTCGAACGGGTCGCGCGCGCTGGCGAGGATGCCGAACTCGACCAGGGCGTGGAAGCTCTCCGGCATGTCTGCGCCGGACGCCGCGCCGGGCCGGAAAATGTCGCCGTTGCGGAGCCGCAGCTCGGCCACGGACATGCGGTTCTCGGTCAGGGTGCCGGTCTTGTCGGTACACAGCACCGCCGCGGACCCCAGGGTTTCGATGGCCGCGGCACGCCGGGTCAGCACGCGGGCGCGCGAAATCCGCCAGGCCCCCATCGCCATGAACACGGTGAGCACCACCGGGAATTCTTCCGGCAGCATCGACATGCCGAGCGCGATGCCGGACAGCACCGCATCGAGCCATCCGCCGCGTAACGTGCCATAGAGCAGCACGGCCAGGACGCTCACCGCCCCGCCGACCATGCCGAACACCCGCACAAGCCGGCGGGTCTGCGCCTGAAGTCGTGGCGGCTCCGTCTCCACGGTAATGAGCGACTGACCGATCTTGCCGATCTCGCTCCTGGCGCCGGTCGCGGTCACCTCGGCTATTCCCATCCCGCGCACGACCAACGAGCCGGAAAACACGCAGGGCATGTCCTCGCCGCCCGGCCGGAAGCCTTGGGATAGAGCGCCGCCGCCGGCGGCGATCTTGCGCACCGGGACGGACTCGCCCGTCAGCAGCGATTCATCGGCGTGCAGGCCCTGGCTTTGCACGAGCACCGCGTCGGCCGGGACCCGGTCGCCCTCCGACAGCACGATGACATCGCCGCGCACCACGTCCCGGCCGGCGATACGCTTGCGCTCGCCATCGCGGATGACCAGCGCGCGCGGGCTGGTCAGGTCACGCAGCGCCTCCAGAACGCGCTCGGTGCGGGTCTCCTGCACGACCGTGATCACCACCGACAGCATCGCGAAGACAAGCAGGGTGAGCGCTTCCTTCAGGTCTCCGAGTGCCAGATAGATCACGCCGCCGACGATCAGCAGCGCCAGCATCGGCTCGCGCATGACCTCGAGAATGATGCGCAGCGGCGTGCGCCGGTCCGGCCGGGGCAGCTCGTTATACCCCTCGGCCTGTAGCCTGGCCTGGGCATCCGCCTCGCTCAGGCCGCGGATCGGGGCGGATGACGAGGGATCGCTGGGCATTACGAAACCGGCGCCTTGCCCGGCTGCGTGGCAAACAGCATCCCGGTCAGGCGTGGCGGCAGCAGCGCCGCGGCGCGCGCCGCGAGGGCCAGCCACCAGGGGAACGTCACCCGCACCCGTCCCGCCAGGACGCCGCGCAGCATGATCCGCGCGGCGCGGTCGGCGTCCATCAGGCCGGGCATCGGGAAGCGGTTGGCGGCGGTCATGGCGGTACGGATATAGCCGGGGCAGACGCTGGTGAGCCACACCCCCTGCCCGCGCGCGGCATGGGCGGTGGCGACGGTCCAGGCGTCGGCGGCGGATTTCGCCGCGCA
>PKWQ01000211.1 GCA_003133265.1 Acetobacteraceae bacterium | reverse complement strand
CGGCTGTTCATGGCGGCGAGCCACAGCCTGTATTCGCTGTATGTGAACACCCAGGGCGCGCCGGGAGGCTGACTGCTGCCGGTCAGCGCCCGCGCGCCAGCCGATGCACGTACCAGCCGGCCATCGTCAGCGCGGCGAGGCCGGCGGCGGCGTAAGCCGCGCTCGCCCAGTCGCCCTCGCTGAAGCGTTCGATCGACAGGCCGGCGAATTGCGCGGGCAGCACATGCGCGGGCGCCCAGACGCAGGCCGAGCAGATATTGGCCAGCAGGAAACGCCGCCGCCGCATCCCCGCCATCCCCGCGACCAGCGGCACCGTGGAACGCAGGACGGGCACAAAGCGGCAGAGTGCGACGCTCAGGGTGCCGTAGCGATAGAAGAATGCCTCCGCCTGGCCGATCAGGGCCGGGCGGGTGCGGAACGGCCACATGCCGCGCAGATGGATGCTGAAGCGCTGGCCGAGCCAGAACGAGATGAAATCGCCGATCACCGCTCCGGCGACGGCGACGACCATGATCGGCGTCATCGGCAGCCCGGCCATGGCGGCGGCGCCGGCGACGGCCATCAGGATCGGCGTGCCGGGGATCAGGATGCCAAGCACCGCCACCGCCTCGACGATCGCGGCAGTGAAGGCGACGAGGGTGGCAAGCCCCGGGTTTTGACCCACGAGCCCGGCGATATCGGCGATCCAGGACCACATGCCGCATAATGTAATGCATCGTGCGGCCCGGAAACAGTTAATTTCGGGGCAACGTTTCAAACATCGAGAATATGGAACCGCACCGTGCCCGCCAGTGTCTCACCGGGCGCGAGCGTGTGCATGCCGTGATCCGGGACGCTGCCGGTCCGGTTGAGCGCGTCGGTCATGTGGCTGACCGGCTCGACGCAGAAGAAGTCCGCGCCGGGCGGGGTGAAGACGATCAGATGGGTGAAGACTTCGCTCGCCTCGATCGACAGGATCGGGCCGGGTGGTGCCCAGGCGATGTCGGCGCGGCGGCGCCAGCCGGCGAAGCAATTATCCAGCGCGGCGGTGCCGACCCGCCGCCCTTCGGTGTAGTTCCACGCCGCCGGCACCGCGATCCGCTCGGCCGGCAGATGGTCGGCGCCGTTGGTCCAGACCGACCCGGCGTTGAAATGCAGCGTCGGCGCATGCGCGGTCGGGAAGAACGGGTGCAGGCCGAGCCCGGCCGGCGCGGGGTCCGTCTCGTTGTTCTCGATCGCCAGGCTGACGGTCAGCGTATCCTCGGTCAGCGTGAAATCCTGGGTGGCGTGGAAGGCGAAGGGCCAGCGCGCGCGCGCCACGCCGTCCGGGCGGTGGGTCAGCGACAGCCGGGCGGTGCCGGGTCCGGCCGCGTCCACGCTCCAGACGCTCTGCCAGCCGATGCCGTGAATGGCGTGCGGGTGGTCGCCGAAATTCAGTGCGATCTGGTGCCGCGTGCCGCCGAAATCGAACCGGCCATGCGCGATGCGGTTGGAATACGGCACCAGCGGGAAGCTGGCGAGCCCGCGCGCGTTGCCCCCGATGATCGCCTCCGGCGCGGCGCGGCGCATGATATGCAGCCGGCCCAGCGCCCAGCCGACGATGGACCCGCCGATCTCCGGCGCCAGCACCAGCGATGCCGCCCCCGCACGTAACGTCAGCATCGCGTACCCCCCTTTGGCGGTCGATTTCGCCTGTCGTATACCGGTGGCAGCCGGGGAATTGGAGAGCATTGGTGGAAACGGTCGATTGCGTGGTGGTTGGTGCCGGTGTCGTGGGTCTGGCGGTAGCGCGGGCGCTGGCGCTGGCGGGACGTGAGGTGATCCTGCTGGAGGCGGCGGAGGCGATCGGCACCGAAACGTCCTCGCGCAACAGCGAGGTGATCCATGCCGGCATCTACTATCCGGCCGGCAGCCTGATGGCGCGCTTCTGTGTGGCGGGGCGCAAGCGGCTCTATGCCTACTGTGCCGAGAAGGGCGTGCCGCACCGCAATTGCGGCAAGCTGATCGTCGCCACCAACGCCGACGAAGACGGCAAGCTGGCCGACATCCGCCGCCGCGCCGCGCTTAACGGCGTCGACGACATGCGTATCCTGACCGCCGCCGAGGCAACCGCGCTGGAGCCGAATTTGCGCTGCACCAGCGCGCTGATCTCGCCGTCCACCGGCATCATCGACAGCCACGCCTACATGCTGGCGTTGCATGGCGACGCGGAGAACGCCGGCGCCGTGCCGGTGTTCCATTCCCCGGTCGGCGGCGGGCGCGTGGTCGATGGCGGGATAGAGATCGAGGTCGGCGGCGCCGATCCGATGCGCCTGCGCTGCCGGCTGCTGGTGAACTCCGCCGGGCTGCACGCGCCGCACCTGGCGCAAGCCATCGTCGGCATGCCGAAGGACCGCATCCCCACCGCCTATTATGCCAAGGGAAACTATTTCACCCTGTCCGGCCGCTCGCCGTTCACGCGGCTGATCTATCCGGTGCCGGTGCCGGGCGGGCTGGGCGTGCATCTGACCATCGACCTCGGCGGGCAGGCGCGCTTCGGCCCCGATGTCGAGTGGATCGAGGCGATCGACTACACGGTCGATCCGTCCCGCGCCGACGGCTTCTATGCCGCCGTACGCACCTACTGGCCGGCGCTGAAGGACCACGCGTTGCAGCCGGGCTATGCCGGCGTGCGGCCGAAGATCGTACCGAAGGGCGCGCCGGCGCAGGATTTCGTGGTGCAGGGACCGCGGACGCACGGCATAGCCGGCCTGATCAATCTGTTCGGCATCGAAAGCCCCGGCCTGACCGCATCGCTGGCGCTGGCCGANNTATGGATGGGTGGCCGAGTGGTTGAAGGCAGCGGTCTTGAAAACCGCCGTGCGTGCAAGCGCACCGTGGGTTCGAATCCCACCCCATCCGCCAGCATGCTCCGGCTTCCCGCGCGCATGACGAGAGCGCGGCTATCGCGCCTGCGGGTCGATGTGATCCGCAAGGCGGTGAATCCCGGCCACCCTTCTATCAAGCGGCCGGCCCGAGCAGCGCCGACAACGGCGCCAGGTTTGGCAGCTCATCAAGACGCCAGATCAGGTCGATGACGGCATCGATGTCCGCACACGCCCCACCGAGCGCCCGGACCTTGTCTTCGATGTCGCGATCGCTCAGGCGTTGCTCGATGCTCCCGCGCGCATGGGTGACGGTCGCGGCGAGCGTACGTCCGTCGCGGGTTGTGATGACGACGGTCGCGGCCCCAACCGGCAGCGCCGCATCGAGGCCCGGGCGAACCAGCGCACGCAGCGCAGCAACCTCCGGGCGCATGACGATCTCCTCGGAGAATTCGCGCACGCCGGCGGCGCCGAACAGCAGGC
The DNA here is from genome assembly GCA_003133265.1 of Acetobacteraceae bacterium. Taxonomy (GTDB): domain Bacteria; phylum Pseudomonadota; class Alphaproteobacteria; order Acetobacterales; family Acetobacteraceae; genus PALSA-911. The sequence continues at coordinate 10,031 of PKWQ01000211.1, read as the reverse complement.
TGACGGCGGCGCTGTGGTGGATGCTGACCCTGGCATCGCGTTCGTTGGCCACCGCACGGTCGCCGCGGGCGAGTAACAGCGCGTCGCCCAGCACGGTCACCGCGACGATGTCCTCCGGCGATACGGCATGGTCGCGCCGCAACGGGAGACAGGCGTCGATGACGGAATGCAGCACGATGCCGCATGGGTAGAGCTTGTAGGTGTTCTTCAGCAGTTCCCAGCTTCCGCCCAGGCCGGCGGTCAGGGCAGCGATATCGGGCTGGTCGCCGCAGGCGAGCGCCCAGCCGCGAGGCCCCTCGATCGCGCGCGGCGCCGCGGTGACGCCCTGTGCCGCAAACAGGGCGGACAGCAACCCGTTCCGCGCGGCGTTGCCCACGCCCACATTCTTTGCCCCGCTTGGCAGGTTTTCGACCAGCCCGCATGACTGGCTCGCCGCGATGCCGAGCGCATGGGCGGTTTGCGCCGGGGTCAGCCCAAGCAGCCGGGCGCTCCCGGCGGCGGCGCCGAATACCCCGCAGGTCGCCGTGATGTGCCACCCGCGCGCGTAATGGCCGGGCGAGACCGCGTTGCCGAGCCGGCACTCGACCTCGACGCCGAGGATGAAGGCGTGCAGCACCGCCGCGCCGGAGAGGCCGCGCTCTTCCGCCAGCGCCAGCAGCGCCGGGGCGACCGGTGCGGTCGGATGGATGATGGTATTCAGATGCGTGTCGTCGTAATCCAGCAGATTGGCGCTGATCGCATTGACGAACGCGGCATCCAGGATGCCAAGCCGTTCGGCGCGGCCGATAACCGTGGCCCGTGCCGGACCGCCCAGCGCGTCCAGCACCCGCATGATGGTNNGCGCCACGCCGAGCGCGCCGCCGACGAAATTCAGCAGCGAGCGTTTGGCCTCGTGACGCAACGACGGGCCGATGTCCGACCACGCCGACCGCGCCACGAAGCGTCCAAGCGTCTCGCCAACCGGGTCGTTGGCGTTCATGCGGTCTTCTCCCGGCTTCAGTGTTTGGGCCAGATCGGCGCAGCCACCGCAAGCTCGGGCGGATAGACCGTTATCGGCGTACCCTTCTGCCACTGCACGATCACCAGACCGGCGTTCTCGCGCAGCCCCTTGCTGTCGAACTCGATGCGGTGACCGGGGAAGAACATCGCCGGACCGTCGGTGATGTCGAGCGTGCGCAGCGCGTCGGCGACGGCGTGGCGATCTGCCTTGCCGGCCTTCTCCAGCGCCGCCTTGATGATCCACATGTCGCCATAGGTCGAGATGCCGTTCTGCGTCATCCAGGGCTCGTGGGTCTCCGCCTTGAACTTGGCCTGGATCTGATCCTCGCCCTTGGCGTCCCAATTGGCGACGACCGTCATCAACCCATCCAGCAGGGCGGGGTTCATGTTCTTCTGCATGTCGAAATCAGCGACAGCGATGCCGCTGCAGATCGTCGGCAGGCGGCCGCGACCGATGCCGAACTCGTTCATCTTCTCAATGAGCTGTTTGGCGTCGGAGATGACCGTTACCGGCATGATCAGCATGTCCGGCCGGGCCGCGCGCACTTTCTGGATCAGTTGCGTGGCATCCGCCAGCGGCGGAGTGAATGTTTCGTTCACCACGATCTTGAGGCCGAATTTCTCGCCGTTGCTGTCCCGCAGCGGCTTGACGAAAGAGATCGAAGCGCCGGTGTTGTCGGTGATGATGCCGACCGTCTGCGGCCGCTTGCCGGTGGCTTGCTCTGCCATCTTGAGCAGCGCCGGGATCGATTCGTTCGCCTGATCGTCGCCGCGCGAGGATGTCTGGAACACGTAACGGAAGCCGCGATTGGTGATCAGGTCGGAATAGGACAGGGTCAGCATCGGCAACTCGGCACGCTCGGTGACCTCGGTCGCGGCCAGGGTGAAGGTGCTCAGATAGGCGCCGCTCGCCGCGACCAGGTCCGGCTGATCCGCCACCATGCGCTGGGCGGCTTCCTTGGCCTTTTCGGCACTGTCGCCGGCGTCGAAGACCATCAGCTTGAGCTTGGCACCGCCGAGCGCTTTCACGCCGCCTTGTGCGTTGACATCGCGCACGCCGAGTTCGGCGCCCTCGCGCATAGTGACGCCGAACCGGCCCCATGCACCGGAGAGCGGCACCAGCAGGGCGATCTTGACCTCGGCCGGGTCGGCGGCGGCGGTCCGGGCAACGGCGGCAAGGCCGGCGGCGGTGGTGCCGAGCAGGTGGCGGCGCGTAAGAGTGATCATGGTGTTTCCCCTTTTCCCTTAGCCTTGTTTATCACATCCCAAGATAGGCCTGCCGGATACGGTCATTCCCCCGCAGCACCTCATGCGTTCCCTCCAGCACGACGCGCCCGGTTTCCAGCACATACCCATAATCCGCATGGCGCAGCGCCTCCGCTACGCGCTGCTCGACGAGCAGAATGGTGAGCGCGGTTTCGTGATGGATTTCCACGAGCCGGGAAAAAATGAAATCCGCGATCGCCGGCGCGAGACCCATCGATGGCTCATCCAGCATCAGCAGCCGCGGCGAGGACATCATCCCGCGCCCGATCGCCAGCATCTGCTGCTGCCCGCCGGAGAGTGTGCCGGCAAGCTGGCTGCGTCGTTCGGCGAGGATTGGAAACCACGCCTCGACACGCGCCAGATTGGTCTGCCAGTCACGCCGTCCCGTCGCCGGTATCGCCCCCATCTCGAGATTCTCCCGCACGGTCAGTGAGGGAAACACCTGTCGCCCCTCCGGCACATGGGCGATGCCGAGATGCGGCCGCGCCGCCGGGCGTATGGCGAGGAGGTCGCGGCCATCGAAGCGGATACGCCCGGCCCGCGGCGATACCGTGCCGGAAATGGTCTTGAATAAGGTGGTCTTGCCGGCGCCGTTCGGGCCGACGATGGCGACGAACGCTCCCTCCGCTGCCCGCAGCGATACGCCACGCAGCGCCGGCAGTCCGCCATAGGAAACCTCGAGTTCCTCGATCTCAAGCATGTTCGGCCCACGCCTTGCCCAGATACGCCTCGATGACCGCCGGATTCTGCGTGACCTCGGTGGGCGATCCGGTGGCGAGCACGGTGCCGTGATCCAGCACAATGAAACGGTCGACCAGACGCACCATGGCGTGAAGCGTATGCTCGATGATCACGATGGTGACGCCATCCGCCGCAATGCGCCGGACCACATCGATCAGCACCTCGATCTCGCCGGCGCCAAGACCGGCCAGCGGTTCGTCGAGCAGCAGCAGGTCGGGGCTGCCGGCCAGCGCCCGTGCAAGCTCCATCTGGCGCAGCTGTAGGTTGGTCAGCTGACTGGCCAGCATCCGTGCCTGGCCGGCAATGCCGGTTCGCACCAGCGCCGCCCGCGCAAGCGCCCGCGCCTCGGCCTCGGATGCGCCATGTACATGTGCGCCGGCGCGCACGTTGTCGGCGACGGTCATCCGCGCGAAGGGGCGCACCACCTGGAACGTGCGGCCGATGCCGGCGCGACAGATGCGGTTGGGCTGCTGTCCGAGGATGTTTTGCCCACGCAGCAGCACCGCCCCGGCATCCGGGCGCACGAAGCCGTTCAGCAGGTTGAACAGGGTTGTCTTGCCGGCGCCGTTCGGGCCGATCACGCCGAGAATTTCGCCACTTCGGACGCTGAAGCTGACATCCTGTACGGCGTGCAGGCCGCCAAACGCGCGCGACAATCCGGTTACTTCAAGCAGTGGCCCGGTTACTTCAAGCAGTGGCATCGCGTCCGTTGCCTCGCTGCGCGGCGGGGGCGCCGGGGGCGGGGTGGCAGCCGGGGCAAGCGGCATCGCCTGCGCCGCGGGACGGCGCAGCAGATCTTTCACCCGCCAGAACAGCCCCTCCCGCGCCAGCAGGATGACCGCCACGATCGCGAGCCCGTAGACCACGCCCTGAATGCCCGGAATGACCGCGCCCAGCTTGGCCTGCAGCAGTTCGCTGAGCGGGATGAGGATGACGGCGCCGATTATCGGCCCCCACACCGAACCGACGCCGCCGAACATCGCCAGGGTGAGCGCCTGCGCCGAAACCAGCATGCCGAACACCGAGTCCGGCGTCACCACCAGCAGGATCACCGCGTAGAACCCGCCGGTCAGTGCCGCCAGGCCGCCGCTCAGGCTCAGCGCTTGCAGCTTGCGGCGCAGCGTGTCGATGCCGGCGGCCTCGGCTGCCGGTTCGTTCTGGCGGATCGCGACCAGTGCCAATCCCAGACGCGAGCGCTCGACCGCCCGTGTCAGCAGCATCGCGCCCCCGAGCAGCGCGAGTGCCAGAAAGACATAGACATGGTAATCGGCGAATTGCATCCATGTCGCGCCGGCTTCGCGCTTCATCGGCAATGTCACTTCTTCGTAGCCGAGCCATTCGAAGATGCTGAGTAGCGCCAGCGGATAAGCGAGCATTGCCAGGGCGAAGTAATGTCCCCGTAGCCGGAACGTCGGCAGTCCGATCAGCAGCGCCGCCACGGCGCCGAGCAGCCCGGCGATCGGAATGCCCAACCATGGGGTCAAGCCGAACACGATGAAGGCAAGCGTGACGAAATAGGCGCCGAGCCCGAAGAACGCCGCATGACCGAACGAGATCAGGCCGCTGTAACCACTGAACAGGTTCCATGACAGGCCGAAGGCCGCCCACACCGGAACCATGGTCATCAACAGCAGATAGTACGAATTGGTAATGGCAAAGGCGGCCGCGCCCCAACACAGCAATACCGCCAGGATCGGCATCAGGCTGCGCCAGGCCGCCTCAGGGGGAAATATGTCCTCGACGCTCGGTGCGTCGGCTGGCGCGACGTACGACATCATGTGCGCTCGCTCACGCGGCCGAACATGCCTTGCGGGCGCAGGAAGACCACCAGCAGGAACACCGCGAAGATCGCCGTATTCTGCAGTTGCGTCGGCAGGAACAGCGAGGAAATCTGCTGGATCAACCCGATGGTCATGCCGCCCCAGAATGCCCCGAAGACGCTGCCGAGGCCGCCGAGCACGACGCCCGCATACATGACGATGACGTAGTCGAGTCCGACATAGGGGGTGAACGCATAGCCGGTGGCGAGCAGGCCGCCGGCGATGGCGGTAATGCCGATGCCAAGCGAAAAGGCGAGCCGATGCGAACGATCGACATCGATACCCATATAGATCGCCGCCTGCACGTTGTCCGCCGCCGCCCGCAGCGATTTGCCGACCCGGCTTCTGGTAACGAAGAGATAGAGCGCCCCGGCCACCAACACCGCGACGACCGCACTGACGCCGCGTGCCTGGTTGACGAAAATGCTGATGTCGTCGCCGTAGAGCGGCCCGATCTCCCAGGCTTCGGAAGAGAGTGTCGTCTGGATTGAGACCGGCGACGCGCCGAACAGGACGCGGCCGCCGTTCTGCAAGATCAGAGCGATGCCGAGCGTCAGGATGAGCTGGGCGGAATGTCCCTCGCCCTCCAGGGTGAGCACGCGGGTGCCGCTGACGCGCGAGATTAGTAGCCAATGCACGACGTAGCCGACGACGAGCAGCAGTGGGCCAGCGGCGATAGCCGCCATGAACGGCGCCGCATCGCCCAGCAGGACCTGAAGGCCGAGTGCCGCCATCAGGTAGTACGCGGCATACATGCCCAGCATCATGAAGTCACCCTGGGCGAAGTTGATCACCCGCATGACGCCGAAGATCAGGCCGAGACCGGCGCACATCAGCCCATACACCGCGCCCACAACCAGCCCGGCCTCCAGCGATTGGAGGACATTTTCGATCTGCTGAAGCATTTTCAGCGCGACGTCAGGCCGGTTTCAGCCGGCTTGGGATTTCGATGAAACCTCAATTGACGTCGCACAGTCTCGCGCCCCGACGACCGGCGTCGACGGACGATCCCGTGTTGAGGGGGCGATGGCCATTCGGCATGCATGGAGTGCGGACCAGCGTCGGAAGTATGTCATGCGGCATTCCCTCTCCCCGCCAGCTTGAGTGGCGTTGGCCTAAGCTATTGTTGGTTGGCATAGTGTATCCGGAATTCCCCGGGTGGCTAGGGGCGAATTTTCGCTCCGCGAGAACGACACGTATGACAACAGACACCGGGGCCGGTTCCATCATGTCAGAGCAAAGCTCGTTGAACGGTCCAGTTGACGGGCAAGATGATTGCCATACAGTCCTGCGAAAGGGCATCCAATCGCTCTGGAGGAAACGACGTGAAGTCGACCCATCGGCTCGTTGCCAGAGGCATAAAATCCTGTCTGTTGATTTGGTCGCGGCTCGTGTCGGGGCAGCTGATCCGCGGACGTTGTCCCGTGATCCCCGGATAAGCATTCCCACTCACTGGAATTAGGCTGGCGATGGACAGCCGCCCAAGGCTCGACTGGCGCAATAAGATCACGGAGCGATTTGCCCCATGCACCTGACCTTGACACCCGAACAGCAAAGCATGCGCGACGCGACTAGGCGCCTTGTCGACCGATCGATTCAGCCGGTGCTCGACAAGCATGACCGCGACGCACCGCTTCCCAAGCCGGTATTTCTTGAAATCCTAGGCAAGCTGGCGGAGCTGGGGCTTCCGGCTGCCCGCCTGCCCGAAGCGGCGGGCGGTCCGGGAATTTCGATGCTGGATTACGGCATTGCATTTGAGCCCCTGCCTGCACCGATCGCCGTTTCACTGGTGGCGCAGGAAGCGACGATCGCGCGCCTTTATGCCGAATGTACCGATGAGCAGCGCGCGCGCTTTCTGCCAGGGCTGGTTGCCGGCCACAAAGTCGGCTGCACCGGATCGACCGAACCGGATACAGGCTCCGATCCTCGCGGCATCCGCACGCGGCTCACGCGGCGCGGTGATACGCTGCTGCTCAACGGCCGCAAGATGTGGATCACCAACGTTTCGGCCTGCGACACCATGCTGGTCACCTGTCTCGACTCTCGTGATGGCAGCAGCGACCGGGTGATCAAGGTCGTCGTCGAACGTGACCGTTCGCCGTTCGAGGCGCACGAGATCGCCACGATCGGCTTGCGGCAGGGCATGCTGGGCGAGTGCGTGTTCGAGGATTGTCCAATCCCGCCTGAGAACGTTATCGAAGGGCTGCGCGGTGGCACTGCCGTGTTGAAGGCGAGCTGGAGCATCAACCGGCCGCTATTCGGACTGATCGCTGTCGGACTGGCGCAGCGTGCCTACGACATCGCGATCGACTACGCCAAGACCCGACGGCAGTTCGGCAAGCCAATCGCGGCGCATCAACTTGTGCAGAAGAACCTGTCCGACATCGTCACCGCCATCACCGCGAGCCGGCTGCTTTGCTATCAGGCACTGTCGATGGTCGATCAAGGCCAGGGTGCGGCAGGTGCAGCCGCTATGGCCAAGCGCTTCGCCCAGACCGAATGCCAGAACGCCGTGTTCCAGGCGATGAATCTGCTTGGGGCGATGGGCCTGTCCGAGGAGGCGCGGATCGAACGGATTTATCGCGATATAAGGATGATCCCGGTGCCGGACGGCACGAACGAGATTCTGGCCCTGATCCATGGCCGCGAACTGACCGGTCTGGAAGCGTTTCGCGGAACCATGCCCCATGGCTGACGCACTCGCGGATATCGTCGTTGTCGAGCGCGGAACGCGGCTGGCGACAAGCGCGGTCGGGCACTTGCTGGCAAGCCTCGGTGCGCGCGTGCTGCGGCTGGAAACAATCGATACGGTTCAAAAGATAGAAGCAACGCCGCTGGGCGAGCGGATGCTGCGTTGGGCCGGCAAGGAACGTATCCTGCTGGGCGACGACATGGCGGAGAAATGGCGGAAGTGCCAGGGAATGGCCGATGTCGTGCTGCTCGATCCACCCGACGCGGATGCGCCAGACCGTGCGATAGTGCAGGCGCTGCTGGCGGATAGTGCCGGCGAGAAAATCATCTGCGTTCTGTCGCCGTCCGGATTGGATGGCGGAGACGCATGGCGCGACGTCCCAGACCCGCTGATCCAGGCGCTGGGCGGCACGATGGCGGCCACCGGCGACGAAGGCGGACCTCCGGAATTCGCTCGTGTTCCGGTGGCCGAGCTTTATTCGGCGGTGGCGGCGGCGGCGGCGGTCCTCGCGGCCTTGCGCGTGCGACAGCGTGATGGCGTCGGCCAGTTGATCGACCTCAGCCTGATCGAGGTCGTGGCTGACCAGTTGCGCGTTCATCTGTCGATGCTGGAAGCGGACCCGACGCAGGATTTCCGTCAGGGCTGCGGCCATCCGATCTGCTCACCCTGGAACGCCTATCGCGCCCGCGACGGCTGGGTGCTGATCTGTTCGAGCAGCGATGCCCAGTGGCACGCGGTGCTGGACGTGATCGGCCGACCTGACCTGAAGCAGGAGCCGCGCTATGCCCGTGTATTCAATCGGCGGCTGTTGGTGAACGAAGTCGATGCCCTGGTGCAGGCCTGGGTGGGCAAACATTCCATGCAAGACGCCGTCGCGGCGGTAAGCGCTGCCGGCGTGCCCGCGGGCGAAGCGCGAAACATTCCCGCTGTCATGCGTGACGATGTGTTGCGCCAGCGTGGCACCATTGTCGATCTGGCCGGCAAACAGGCCATATTCGGCAGCGCCATCGGTCTTGGTCGTAGCCCCGTGAAACGTGGCATGACCATTACACCCGTGACGACGGGCGTGCCGGCCGCTCGGTGCGCGCCGGCTGCTCGCGTGGCGGTGTGTGGCGACCCGGCGGCGCCTTTGAAGGGCGTGCGTGTGGTTGAGATCAGCCGGTACACCGCGGGACCGCTCGCGGGCATGATCCTGGCCAGCCTCGGCGCGGAGGTGATCAAGGTGGAATCGCCCGACGGCGAGGAAACACGCCGCTGGATGCCGCAACACGGCGGCGCCAGCGGCTATTTCATCAACCATAATGCTGGCAAGCGTTCCGTGGCCCTCGACCTGCGCCGCACCGACCACCAGCAGCAACTGGCGGATTTGGTGGCTGGCAGCGATGTGCTGCTACAGAACCTGCGCCCGGGCGTGATGGACCAGATCGGACTCGGCCCGGTCGAGGCGACCGAGCGACATCCGCGCCTGATCCACACGACGATTTCCGGTTTCGGTCTGAAGGGGCCGGCGCTTCCGGCGCTCGATACCGTTGTCCAAGGCCTGGGCGGCCTGACCTCCCTGATTGGAGATGGCAAAACGCCGTGCCGCGTCGGCTTTTCGATTGCGGATCAGATGTCCGGTCATCTGACCGCGCTGGCGATCCTGGCGGCGTTGGCGGAACGCGAGCGATCCGGACAAGGCCAGATCATTGACACCGCGATGTGCGATGCGATCGCCTGGCTGACGCAACTCGCCTGGCCGGACGGGCACAGTGCGATCGGCGTCTGCTCGCGCTGGCGGGCGAAAGACGGCTGGGTTGCCGCTGCCGCCACGGAAGCGGCGGTTCGTGACGCTATCGGGATGCAGGACGCGACATCGCGGAGCCGCAACGAACTGGTCGCCGATCTCGCGCGGCTCGGCATCAGCGCCGCCCCGGTGCTGGAACCCGCCGAAGCGTTCGCCCAACCGGTGCTTCAGACCCGCAGATCGGTTTTCGATATAGCCTCTGGGGACACGACCGCCCGCCTGCTCACCATACCCCTCGACCTTACCTTGACCCCGGTCCTGCGGCCCCAGCGGATGCACGCGCTGGGGGAGGACAATGCCGCACTGCTGCCAAACATTCACAAGAGGCCCGTCGCCGAATGACCACATCAAAGCCGTTGCCGTTGCGAGGCGTCCGCGTTCTCGATTTCAGCCGCCTGCTGCCGGGCCCCTGGGCCACACAGATGCTTGCGGAATTTGGTGCCGAGGTCATCAAGATCGAGCAGCCGGGCACCGGTGACCCAAGCCGGCACAACCGTCCGCAACTGACCAAGCACAGCTATTACTTCAACGCGATGAATGCCTTCAAGCGCAGCATCACGCTGGATCTTTCGAAGCCGGCGGGCCGAGCGATCGCACATCGTCTGGTGGCGGATTCCGATGTCGCGGTGGAGTCCTCGCGCGCCGGCGGTGCGGCCAAGCTGGGGCTTGACTACAAGACCTTGCAGGCGATCAATCCGCGGCTGATCTATTGCTCGATCACCGGCTT
>PKWQ01000142.1 GCA_003133265.1 Acetobacteraceae bacterium | reverse complement strand
GCTGCCCAGCACCTTGCCGCCGAGCTTCTCGACGATCCGCGCGGTGTCGCGCTGCAACTGCTGGCCGAACACATAGTCGGCGGTGATGAAGAACCAGGTATCGCCGCCGTCCTGCACCATTGCCCCGCCGGTCGAGCGTGCCAGCATATAGGTGTCATAGGTCCAGTGGACGGTGTTCGGACTGCACTGGGCGCCGGTCAGGTCGGTGGTGGCGCCGCCGGAGTTCACATATACCTTGTTCTTCTCGCGGCAGATGGTGTTGACGGCGAGCGCGACCGAGGACGTCGGCACGTCCAGGACCATATCGACCCCGTTGCGGTCGAACCATTGGCGGACAATGCTCGCGCCGATGTCCGGCTTGTTCTGGTGATCGGCGACCAGCAGCTCCACATCCAGTTTGTTGCCAGTGGCGGCGGCGAAATCGATCAGCGCCTGACGGGCACAGATCGTTCCGGTCGGACCGCCGGAGTCGCGGTAGTTGCCGGACTGATCATTCAGCAGGCCGATGCGGATCACCGGCTTCTGCGCGCGGGCGGGGACCAGGGGAAGGGCGGTCGCGGTGGCGGCCACTGCGGCCGTGGTGACCAGTGACCGGCGTGTCAGAGTCATGATGCGGTTCCTCTCACTTGGCGCCATGTCTGAAAATCTCGGCGCGACACGATCTGTAACACAGGAAATGATCGGACCCCACCCTCCGGGGGGCGTCACGACCGGACCGGGCGATGCTGGCGTCGCCGGCACCGAGCTGGCAGGATGGCGGCAAGATAATATTCGGGAGGGAGTCTCATGAGTGCGACGGGCGAGGGGTTCGTTCATCCGGAATTTCTGGTGGAGACCGGATGGCTGGCGCAGCATCTGGCTGATCCGAATGTCGTTGTGCTGGACTGCACGGTTCACCTGATCCCTAATCCGAAGATCACCTACGACGTGGTTCCCGGCCGGGCGGATTTCGAGAAGGGGCACATTCCGGGCGCTCAGTTCCTGGACCTGCAGGCGGACCTGTCGGACCGGGACCATCAATTCCGCTTCATGCTGCCCTCGGCCGAGTATTTCGCCGCCGCGATGGGTCGGTTCGGCGTCGGTGCCGACACCAGGGTGGTGACCTTCAGCACCGCCAATGTGTGGTGGGCCAGTCGCGTGTGGTGGATGCTGCGTATCTTCGGCCACGATAATGCCGCGGTACTGAACGGCGGCGGGCAGAAATGGAGCCGGGAGGGCAGGGCGGTGGAAACCGGCCCCGGCACGCCCCGCCCGGCGGCCGATTTCCCGGTGCGCGGCAAGCGCGATCTGATGGTCGGCAAGCAGGAGGTGCTGGCGGCGATCGGCGATACCGCAATCTGCACCATCAACGCCCTGCAACCCGCCCAGCATGCCGGCTCCGGCGGCAATTCCTACGGCAGGCCGGGCCGCATCAGGGGCAGCGTCAACCTGCCGGCGGCGCATCTGCTCGACCCCGAGACCAACGCGTTCCTGCCGCCGGCCGAGTTGCGCCGGCGCTTCGCCGCGGTCGGCGCGCTGGACAAGCGCGTCATCACCTATTGCGGCGGCGGGATCGCGGCCAGCGCCGACGCGCTGGCGCTGGTCATGCTCGGACATGAAGACGTCGTGCTGTACGACGCCTCCCTATCGGAATGGGCGGTCGATCCCAGCCTGCCGATGGAAACCGGTTGACGCATCGTCGAGGCGGTCCCCGATCGATCGCCGGTCAGGGGGCCGGAAACAGCGCGTCGGTCCGCCCGGTCAGGTAGTAGCCGAGAAGTCCCCCCCATTCGTGCGCGGCCAGATCGATTTCGTCCAGTTCCTCGCCGAACGGCGGCAGCACGGCCTCATCGCGTTCTGGCACCGACTTGTAGCCGACCGGCCAGGGCAGCACGTTCCAGCCGGCGCGGTGGAAGATGCCGACGGCGCGTGGCATGTGGCTGGCGGAGGTGACCAGTATCCAGGTCTCGCCCGGCTTCGGATCGACGAGCTTCTGCGACCGGACCACGTTCTCGTATGTCGTGCGCGACGCGCTCTCGTAGATCACCCGCCCGGGCGGCAGACCGAGTTCGGTGAACAGCGCGCGGGCCACGTCGGCTTCCGTCGTCGGGTGGGTACCGCCGACCCCGAGGCCGCCGGTGAACACCAGCCGCGCGGTCGGGTGGCGCAGTGCGAGACCGACAAACGCCGTCATGCGCTCGGCAGCCCAGTTCAGCGACGGGATGCCGTGTGCGCGCGTCCTGCTCGGACTGAGCGCGCCGCCAAGGACGATGATGCCGTCGACATGCGCCGGCGGGTTGGCGACAGGCGGGAACCGATCTTCCAGCGGCCGCAATGCCCATTCTCCGATCGGCAGCACCTCGACGAGCACCATGGCCAGGATGCCGACCGTCAGCGCGCGCCGGCCCCAGGTCCGGCACCCCACCCAGCACAGCACAAGTCCGCCGAGGCTCAACAGCAACAGGACGGTGCTGGGGCGGAGGATCAGCCCCGTTAGTTGCGATATCGCGTAGAACATCGATCATCCGTCCGGTTGCGTACGGACAGTCCATGGCGCGTCCGGAAACCCGGCGCAATGCCTTTCCAAGGGGCTCGCTATTCGCCTATGGTTTCGAGCCGCAATCCAGGCCAACTGAAAATTCGCCATACAGGGAAGAATACGTAATGTCTGAAAGTCTGCCGATCATCGCCCAGAAAACTCCGATCAAAACCGCGGTCGAGGAGGGCAAATCCTATTGGTGGTGCTCCTGCGGCAAGAGCGCCAAGCAGCCGCTTTGCGACGGCTCGCACAAAGGCGGCACGTTCCGGCCGTTGGAATACAAGGCCGAGAAGACCGGGGACGTGTATTTCTGCGGCTGCAAGAGGACCAGCAAGTCGCCGCTGTGCGATGGAACGCATAAAGCGCTCTGACATGGCGGCCCGATATCGCCTGGGCACCGATGTGCCCGGGCGGTATCAGCAGGCGGTTTCCCGCAGCAGCGCGGGCGTGCCGCCGGCGCTGTCCTGGTCGGCGTCGGTCAGCATACGCCAGGTGCCGCCGGCGAGGATCTCGCTCGGGCGGAAGCGGGCCTTGTAGGACATCTTGGGGCTCTCCGGCACCCAGTAGCCGAGATACACGTACGGCAGGTCCAGGCTGCGTGCCCGCTCCACCAGCCAGAGAATGGTGTAGGTGCCGAGCGAGCGCTTTTCCAATCCCGGGGCGAAGAAGCTGTAGACCGCCGAGAGACCGTCGCCGAGCTTGTCGGTCAGACACGCCCCGACCAGCCGGCCGTCGGGATCGCGGTATTCCACGACGAAGGTCTCGATCGGCGTGTCTTCCACCATGGCGCGGTAGTCGTAGAAGCTCATCGTCGCCATGTCGCCGTCGCCGTGGCGGAGTTGCTGGTAGCGCTGGAACAGCTGGAATTGCTCGGCGGTGGCGCGTGGCGGCGCCTCGTAGCTTTCTATCGCGTCGTTGGCGCGCAGGATGCGCCGCAGCGAGCGGTCCGGCTGGAAGTCGCGCACCGGGATGCGGATCGGCACGCAGGCCTGGCAGGACGGGCAGACCGGAGCGTAGGCGATGTTGTGGCTGCGACGGAAACCCGCGCGCGACAGCCGGTCATGCACCGCGTCGGCGTCGGGGCCGGTGATCTCGGTCACGACCTTTCGCTCCGTCCTGCCGGACACGTACGGGCAGGGCAGGGGCGCGGTCGTGTAGAAGAATTGTGGCCGGCGGGGTGGTTTGTAGGTCATGCGTGCGTGGGTCCGCCGGGTATGTTCCAGGAGCCGGCGGGCT
>PKWQ01000123.1 GCA_003133265.1 Acetobacteraceae bacterium | reverse complement strand
TTCATGGACCGCGTGCTGGCGATCAATCTGCGCGGCCCGATCCGGCTGACCCAGGCACTGCTGCCGGCCATGGCGGCGAGCGGCTATGGCAAGATCGTCAATGTGGCGAGCGACGCCGGCCGCGTCGGTAGCCTGGGCGAGACGGTCTATGCCGGGGCGAAGGGCGGGATGATCGCCTTTACCAAGTCGCTGGCGCGCGAGGTCGCCCGCTACAAGATCACCGTCAACTGCGTCTGCCCCGGCCCGACGGACACGCCGCTGTTCGCCGCCCAGCCCGAAAAGCTGAGAATTGCGCTGGAGAAGGCGATTCCGTTCCGCCGCATCGCCAAGCCGCAGGAACTGGCGGACGCGATCCTGTTCTTCTCCTGCCCGCGCTCGGATTACGTCACCGCGCAGGTGCTGAGCGTCAGCGGCGGTCTGACGATGGTCGGCTGATGCTGGTCGGCTAACGGGCGGATCGTCAGGCGATCGCCATTTGCCGGCTGCTGCGCCGCAGCAGCCCCAGCGCGATCGCGCCGTTCAGCAGGTTCCAGGCCACGCCGTTGGCGAAGGCGGCGTGGTAGGAGCCGGTCAGGTCGAAGATCGCCCCCGACATCCAGCCGCCGAGCGCCATGCCGAGCATCGTCGCCATCAGCACGATGCCGACGCGCGTGCCGGCCTCTTTCGGCGGAAAATATTCGCGCACGATCAAGGCGTAGCTCGGCACGATGCCGCCCTGGAACAGGCCGAACAGGGCGGAGATCACATACAGCGACGTCAGTCCGTCGAACATCAGATATAACAGCAGCGCCAATCCTTGCAGCCCCGAGCCCAGCAGCAGGGTCGGCAGGCCGCCGAGCCGGTCGGCGATCAGGCCGAAGGCCAGCCGGCTGATAATGCCGCAGCCCAGCATCAGCGACAGCATCTGCGCGCCGCGCGCCACGCCGTAGCCGAGGTCGCCGCAATAGGCGACGATATGCACCTGCGGCATCGACATCGCCACGCAGCAGGCCACGCCGGCGAGCGCGAGCAGCGCCTGCAACACGTTCGGCGGCAGGCCGAGGGCGTCGCCGCGGCTGCCCCCCGTCACCACCGGGGCGGCCATATCGATGTGGACCATCGGCGGCTTGCGGCGCAGCGCCAGGGTCAGCGGCAGCATCGTCATCGCGCAGGCGATGCCGATAACGATCTGCGCCTGCCGCCAGCCGGCGACCTCGATGATATGCTGCACCACCGGCGGCCAGAACGTCCCGGCCAGATAATTGCCGGAGGCGCAGAGCGCCATGGCGATGCCGCGCCGGCGGGTGAACCAATGGGAGGTGTCGGCCAGCAGCGGGCCGAAGGTGGCGGAACTGCCCAGGAAGGCGATCAGCAGGCCATGGATCAGCGCGAACTGCCATAGGCTGGTGGCAAAGCCCGACAGCACATAGCCGAGACTGAGCGCCAGCGCCCCGACGACCACCGGCACGGCGACGCCGAACCGGTCCGCCAGCCTGCCCATCAGCACGCCGCCGGAGGCGAAGCCGAGCATGGTCAGCGTGTAGGGCAGCGACGCGGCGGCGCGGTCGACCGCGAACTCCGCCTGCACCGCCGGCAGCACGACCACCACGGACCAGAAGCCCACCCCGCCCAGCGTGCTCAGCAGCACGGCAGCGGCAAGGCGGAACCAGGCATAGCTGGACTCGGGCTGGCTCGCGCCGACGGACATTCTGCTTTCCTCTCTGTCCCCCACCCACCTGTTGGTCATTTTGGTGTCGCGGATGCATCTCTTGGCATAACCATCTCACCGTCCGCCATGGCCCGCAATGCGGCGGACTGCCCAACGCCGCCATGTCCTGAAGGGGCTTGCCAAGCCCGTGCCACGGTCGGAGAACGAATGCCAAGCGGCGCGCGATAACGCCAAGCCGAGAGAAGCCGCAGGTCGGCACAACGATCCGAGGGTGGACAGGACATGGATGCGGATTACGTGGTCATCGGCGCCGGCTCGGCCGGCTGCGTCGTCGCCAGCCGGCTGAGCGAGACCGGCGCGCGGGTGGTTCTGCTGGAAGCCGGGCCGCGCGACTGGCATCCCTGGATCCATATCCCCGCCGGCATCCTGAAGCTGCTGTATAACCCGCTGGTCAACTACAATTACGGCTCCGAACCGGAGCCGGGCACCGCCGGCCGGTCGATCCACTGGCCGCGCGGGCGGGTGCTGGGCGGGTCCAGCTCGATCAACGGCATGCTTTATGTCCGCGGCAATCCGGCCGATTTCGACGGCTGGGCGCAGATGGGCTGCCGGGGCTGGAGCTTCGAGGACGTGCTGCCCTACTTCAAGCAGTCCGAGCATTACGTGTCCGGCGACGGCCCCTATCGTGGCAAGGGCGGGCCGTTGCAGGTCGAGGACTACCGCACGATCCTGCCGCTGACGCACCGGTTCGTCGAGGCCGCGCAGCAGGCCGGCTTAACGTTCCGCAAGGATCTGAACGGCGAGCAGCAGGAAGGCGTCGGCTACTCGCAGATGACCCGCCTCGGCCGCTTTCGCGGCTCGACCGCGCGGACCTTCCTGGCCGCCGCCAAGGGGCGGGCCAATCTGCGGGTGGAGACCAACGCGATCGCCACGCGGCTGCTGTTCGAGGGCAAACGCTGCGTCGGCGTCGCGTTCCGCCAGGGCGGGCGGGAGCGCGAACTGCGCGTCAGCCGGGAAGTGATCCTGTCGGGCGGCTCGGTGAACTCGCCGCATCTGTTGCAGGTGTCCGGCATCGGGCCGGCGGAGCATCTGCAATCGATCGGCGTTCCGGTGCTGCACGCGCTCCCCGGCGTCGGGGCCAATCTGCAGGACCATTACGTCGCGCGCGTCCAGCACCGGGTAAAGCAGGCCCGCTCGATCAACGAGCTGTCGCGCGGCCTGCGGCTTGCCGGCGAGGTGGTGCGCTTTGCGGTGCAGGGGCGCGGCGCGCTGACCTTCGGCGTTACCAGCGCGCAGGCGTTCTGCCGCTCGCGCGCGGAACTGGCGAGCCCGGACCTGCAATTGCTGTTCACGCCAGCGAGCTACGATCCGACCAAGTTCGGCGCGCTGGAGCACGAACCCGGCATGACGGTGGCGATCTGCCCGGTGCGGCCGGACAGCCGGGGAACCATCATGGCGGTGTCGGCCGATCCGCTGGCGCGGCCGGTGATCAAGCCGAACTATCTGTCGGACCCGAACGACCAGCGCGTGTTGAACGCCGGCATCCGCCTGACCCGGCAAATCTTCGCCGCGCCGGCCCTCGCGCAGCACAGCGTCGAGGAGATGGTGCCCGGCCCCGGCGTGTCCAGCGACGAGGCACTGGCGGAATATTGCCGTGGCTACGGCACCACGATCTTCCATCCCATCGGCACCTGCCGGATGGGCGAGGGGACGAACGCGGTGGTCGATTCCCGGCTGCGCGTGCATGGCATCGGCGGGCTGCGGGTGATCGACGCGTCGGTGATGCCGACGCTGACCACCGGCAATACCAACGCCCCGACCATCATGATCGGCGAGAAGGGCGCGGCGATGATCCGCGAGGACGCGGCCGCATAGCAGGCCAGCCGGCGGCGCCCGGCATAAAGATGTTCCATACATCACTTCCCATGCTTGAAAGCCTAGGAAGAATGCGCGATAGTTCTTTGGAGCCTTGATGTCAGCCTAACTGGACCTGAGCGGAGTATGATCACAGCGGCACAGATCAGAGCGGCCCGCGCGTTGCTGGGCGTCGATCAGCGGAGCCTCGCGGCGCTCGCCGGGCTGTCGTTGCCGACGATCCAGCGCATGGAAGCCAGCGACGGCGTCATCCGCAGCAATGTGGATTCGCTGATGAAGATCGTCGCCGGGCTGGAAAGCGCCGGGATCGTGCTGATCGGCGAGGGTGCCGCCAGTCCCGGCGGCGGCCGTGGCGTCCGGCTGGCGCGAGCGCCATGAGCATGGTGGCGCTTGTCCTGTCCGGTGCCGCTGCCCTGCTCGTGCTGGCGGTGCTCGGCGTCGTGTGCGGACGCACCGGGGCGGGTCGGCCGCTGATCTATGGCGGCAGCCTGCTGGTCTGCATCGCCGGTACCGTGATTGCCGGCATGTCGATCGCCGGCGAGCCGTCCACCATCGTCTTGCCGCTCGGGCTGCCATGGCTCGGCGCGCATTTCCGGCTGGACGCGCTCGGTGCGTTCTTTCTCGCCATCATCACGATCGGCGGCGCCGGGGCCAGTCTGTATGCGCTCGGCTACGGGCGCCACGAGCACGAGCCGCTCCGGGTGCTGCCGTTCTATCCGGCCTTCCTCGCCGGCATGACCCTGGTCGTCGTCGCCGACGATGCCTTCAGCTTCCTGTTCTGCTGGGAGCTGATGTCGCTCTCCTCCTGGGCGTTGGTGCTGTCGCACCATCGGGACCGGGAGAACACGCGCGCCGCTTACATCTATCTGCTGATGGCCACCTTCGGCAGCCTGGCGCTGCTGCTCGCCTTCGGCCTGCTCGCTGGGCCGGGGGGCAACTACGCTTTCGCCGCGATGCGCGAGACGGCGCATTCCTCGACGGTGCTGGTCGCGCTGGTGCTGTCGCTGTCGCTGCTGGGGGCCGGCTCGAAGGCCGGTCTGGTGCCGCTGCATGTCTGGCTGCCGCTGGCCCATCCCGCAGCACCCAGCCACGTCTCGGCGCTGATGTCGGGGGTGATGACCAAGGTGGCGATCTATGCCTTCGTACGCATCGTGTTCGACCTGCTCGGCCCGCCCGAATGGTGGTGGAGCCTCCCGGTGCTGAGCATCGGCGGCACCACGGCGGCACTCGGCGTGCTCTACGCGCTGATGGAGCGCGACCTGAAGCGGCTGCTGGCCTACAGCACGATCGAGAATATCGGCATCGTCTTCCTCGGCCTCGGTCTGGCGATCGCGTTCCGCGCCAACGGCATGGCCGGGGCGGCGGCGCTGGCGCTGACGGCGGCGCTGTTCCACGCCTTCAACCACATGCTGTTCAAGAGCGTGCTGTTCTTCGGTTCCGGCACCGTGCTGGTGGCGACGGGCGAGCTGAATATCGAGCGGCTGGGCGGGCTGATCCACCGAATGCCCTATTCCTCGGCCGCGTTCCTGATCGCCTGCCTGGCGATCTCCGCGCTGCCGCCATTGAACGGCTTCGCGTCGGAGTGGCTGATGTTCCAGAGCATCCTGGTCAGTCCCGATCTGCCGCAATGGGGGTTGAAGCTGCTGGTGCCCACCGTCGGCACGTTGCTCGCGCTGGCGGCGGCGCTGGCGGCGGCCTGCTTCGTGCGCGCCTTCGGCATCACCTATCTCGGCCGGCCGCGTTCGGCGGTGACTGAGCAGGCGCATGAGGCGGACCGCTACTCGCTGGCCGCGATGATCGGCTTCGCGGCGCTGTGCGTGGTGACGGGCGTTTTCCCCGGCCTGGTGATCGACGGGCTGGCGCCGGCGGTGCATGGGCTGGTGGGCGCGCGCATGCCGCCGCAACTCAGCCTGCCTTGGCTCTCGATCGTGCCGATCGCCGACAGCCGCAGTTCCTACAACGGGCTGATGATCTTCCTGTTCTCGGCGTCCTCGGCCATCCTCGCCGCCTTCGTCGTGCACCGGCTCGCCTCGCGCGTGGTCCGGCGGGCGGGGCTGTGGGATTGCGGCTATCCGGGGCTCGGGCCGCTGACGCAGTACAGCGCGGCCAGCCTCTCCCAGCCGATCCGCCGCGTGTTCGGCAGCTACGTGTTCCGTTCCAGCGAACGCGTCGAGATGCCGGCGCCGGGCGAGATGGGGCCGGCGCGCATCCGCAAGACCCGGCACGATATGGCATGGGAGATGCTCTACGAACCGATCGTGGCGGGGGTGGCGTTCGCTTCCGAGCGGCTCAACATGCTGCAATTCCTGACCATCCGCCGCTATCTCGGCTTTGTCTTCGTCGCCCTGGTCTTCCTGCTGCTGGCACTCGCGCTGTGGCAATAATTCAGGCTCTCGCCTTCCAGGGCGCGCAGATGCTGCTGGTGCTGCTGCTGGCGCCGCTGCTGACCGGACTGGTGCGCAAGGCGAAGGCGCGGCTGATGCGCCGCCAGGGGCCGTCGCTGATCCAGCCCTACCGCGATCTTCGCCGCCTGCTCGGCAAGGATGTGGTGCTGGCCGAGAACGCCTCCTGGCTGTTCCGTGTCGTGCCCTATGTCATCTGTGCCGTCACCTGGGTCGCCGCCGCCCTGGTGCCGACCTTCGCCACGGGCCTGTTGTTCAGCTGGTCGGGCGATCTGATCGCGATCATCGCAATGCTGGGCAGCGCGCGCTTCCTGCTGGCGCTGGCCGCGCTCGACATCGGCACCAGCTTCGGCGGCATCGGGTCGAGCCGCGAGGTGCTGTTCGCCTCGCTCGCCGAGCCGGCGATGATCGTGCTCGTCTTCACCGTCGCCCTGGTCGCCGGTTCGACGCAGCTGTCCACGATAGCGAACGTCATGTTCGCGGAGGGGCTGCGCGTTTCCCTGGCGCTTGCCCTATTCGGCTTCATCATCGTCGCCCTCGCCGAGAACGCGCGCATCCCGGTCGACAACCCGGCGACGCACCTGGAGCTGACCATGGTGCATGAGGCGATGGTGCTGGAATATTCCGGCCGGCATCTGGCGATGATCGAGTTCGCCGCCATGCTCAAGCTGCTGCTGTATGTCTCTCTGATCGCCTGCATCTTCTTCCCCCCCGGCATGGCCCATGGCGAGCCGAGCCTGCGCGCGTATGCCATCGGCGCCGGCAGCTATGTGGTGAAGCTCGCCGTGGGCGGGCTGTTGCTGGCGGGCTTCGAGACCTCCATCGCCAAGATGCGGGTCTTCCGGGTTCCCGACTTCCTGGGCGTGGCGCTGATGCTGGGCCTGCTCGGCACGCTGCTGCTGTTCGTATCGAGGAGCCTGTAATGGCTAGCTTCTCATTCGACGTCGCGCACATGCTGGCCGGCGGCCTGGTGTTGGTCAGCTTCATGATGCTGTACCAGGACCGGCTCTATTCGCTGCTGAACGTGCTGGCCCTGCACGCCATCATGCTGGCGCTGTCGGTGGCGTGGCAGGCTTACATCCAGCACGCTCCGCATCTCTACATCACCGTCGCCCTCGCGCTCGGCTTCAAGGCCATCGTCATTCCGATGGCACTGCGGCGCATGGTCTTCCGCATGGGCATCCACCGGGAGGTGGAGACGGTGGTGGGCATCGGCCTGACCATGCTGGTGGCCATCGCCCTGGTGGCGCTGTCGATGGAGGTCATGCTTCCCGTCACCACGCATTCCGACCCGATGGCGCGCGAGGACATCGCGCTTGCGCTGTCGGTGCTGCTGATCGGGCTGCTGATGATGGTCACGCGCCGCAACGCGGTCAGCCAGATCGTCGGCTTCATGTCACTGGAAAACGGCATCGTGCTGGCGGCGACCGGCGCGCAGGGGATGCCGCTGGTGGTGGAGATCAGCGTCGCGTTCTCGATCCTGATCGCCTTCATCGTCATCGGCATCTTCCTGTTCCGCATCCGCGAGCGTTTCGACACGGTGGACGATCAGGCGCTGGACCGTTTCAGGGGAGAGCATTGATGCTGGCGCTGCCGTTCAATCCCGTCATTGCCGTGCTGGTCACGCCGGTGGTCGCCGCGGCGGTGCTGGCGGCGCTGTCGGGCTATCGGCTGTCCGCCGGCATCAACGTGGTGGCGAGCCTGCTGTCGTTCCTGATCGCGGTTTCCCTGCTGTTCGACCGCCCCCCTATCAGCCAGTATCTGGCGATCGACGATCTGAACGTGGTGTTCATCGTGCTGAACACCTTCGTCGGCTTCACGACAAGCTGGTTCAGCGCCAGCTATATCAGCCACGAACTGGAATCCGGCCATCTGACGCTGGGGTATCTGCGGTTCTACCACGCGATGTACCAGTTGATGATGTTCGGCATGAATCTCGCGCTGGTCGCCAACAATATCGGCCTGATGTGGGTGGCGGTGGAACTGGCGACGCTCACCACCGTGGTGATGGTCGGCATCTACCGCACGCATCAGGCGATCGAGGCGGCGTGGAAATATTTCATCCTGGGCAGCGTCGGCATCGCGCTGGCGCTGTTCGGTACCATCCTGGTCTATCTCGCCGCCCGCCCGGTGGTGGGCGAGGGGCTGGACGCGATGGTCTGGACGGTGCTGATCAGCCGGGTCGCCGAGTTCGACCCCGCCCTGCTCAACGTCGCCTTCGTGTTCCTGCTGCTGGGCTACGGCACCAAGGTCGGGCTGGTGCCGCTGCATGCCTGGCTGCCGGACGCGCACGCCGAGGGCCCGACGCCGATCTCCGCGGTGCTGTCCGGCCTGCTGCTGAATGTGGCGCTGTATGCGCTGCTGCGCTTCAAGATGCTGCTGGCGGCGAACCCGGGTGCGATCGCGCCGGGGCCGCTGATGGTCACGCTCGGGCTGCTGTCGCTGATCTTCGCCGGCTTCATGCTGTACCGGCGGCGCGACATCAAACGCCTGTTCGCCTATTCCTCGATCGAGCATATGGGGATCATCGTTTTCTCGTTCGGCATGGCCGGGCCGCTCGGCAACTTCGCCGGGCTGTTGCAGATGACGATGCACAGCCTGACCAAGTCCGCCATCTTCTTCTCGGTCGGCCATGTGGCGCAGGTGAAGGGCACGCAGAAGATCGCCGATATTGGCGGACTGACGGAAAGCCATCCGGTGCTCGGCTGGGGTCTGGTCGTCGGCGTGGCGGCGATCGCCGGGCTGCCGCCGTTCGGCGTGTTCATGAGCGAGTTCCTGGTGGTCAGCTCCACCTTTGCCCGCCAGCCGCTGCTGGCGGTGGCGCTGGCGCTCGGGCTGCTGGTGGCGTTCGGCGCGCTGCTGATGCAGGTGACGGCACTTGCCTTCGGCCCGCCGCGTGGGCCGGTCGGGCCGGTGCGGGCGTCCTACGTGCCGATGTTCGCGCATCTCGCGCTGGTGCTGATCGCCGGCATCTATCTGCCGGCACCGCTGGTGGCGTGGTTCCAGCACGTCGCGGCGCTGCTCGGCTAGGCGAGGGACGCGGGCATGGTCACACTCTCCGAACTCCAGGCGCTCGGTCAGCCGGTCAGCGCGCATCGTCCCTGGCCGAGGACGCTGCTGACCGCCCCGACATGGCGCCATGTGGCCGACCGGCTCGCGGCCGGGGAACTGACGCTGCTCGGCCTGTGGGGCGAGCCGGCAACGATGCACATGGCGGTCCTGGGCGCCGGCGAGCGGCCGGCGGTGGCGGTGTTCAGCATCGACTGCCCCGATGGCAGGTTTCCCTCGATCGGTCAGGTGCATGCGCCGGCGATCCGGCTGGAGCGCGCCGCGCGCGATCTGTTCGGCCTCGACCCCGTTGGTCTGTCGGATGCTCGGCCGTGGCTGGATCACGGCGCATGGGGCATCGCCCGGCCGCTGGCGAGCCCGCCGGGAGAGGTCGGACAAGCCCGGCCCTACGAGTTTCTGCCGGTCGAAGGCGACGATTTGCACGAGATCCCGGTGGGGCCGGTGCATGCCGGCATCATCGAACCCGGCCATTTCCGCTTCACCGCCGACGGCGAGACCGTGGTGCGGCTGGAGGCGCGGCTGGGCTACACCCACAAGGGCCAGGAGGCGCTGCTGCGGGGCGCGGACCTCGACCGCGCGGCAAAGCTCGCGGGCCGCGTCTCCGGCGACTCCACCGTGGCCTACGCGCTTGCCTTCGCCCGCGCGGTGGAAGCGGCGCTGGAGATCGAGGTGCCGGCGCGCGCGGTGTGGCTGCGCGCGCTGATGGCCGAACTGGAGCGGATCGCCAACCATTTCGGCGATATCGGCGGGGTGTGCAACGACGCGGCGTTCTCGATCATGCTGGCCCATTGCGGCATCCTGCGTGAACGGGTGCTGCGCGCTGCTGCCGGCTGCTTCGGGCATCGGCTGATGATGGACCGGATCGTTCCCGGCGGCGTTGCCACCGATCTGGATGCCGACGGGGTGGCGCTGCTCCGCGCATTGCTGAAGGAGCTGCGCTTGCGCTTTCCGCCGCTGGTCGCGCTCTACGACAACACGGCCTCCTTGCAGGACCGGACGGCGAGCACCGGCATCGTCCATCCGGATCTGGCGCGGCGCTTCGGTGCCGGCGGCCATGTCGGCCGCGCGTCGGGCCGCGATTTCGACGCGCGGCGCAATCTCGGCTACCCGCCATACGACACGCTGAGTTTCGAGGTGCCGGTGCTGAACGAGGGCGACGTCAATGCCCGCGTGTGGATACGCATCCGCGAGATCGAGCAGAGCCTGGGCCTGATCGAGCAGATCCTCGACCGGCTGCCCGACGGACCGGTGTGTGTTGCCGTGGCGGAACGCGGGGCCGAGGAGCCACGCGAAGGGATCGCCATCGTCGAGGCGTTCCGTGGCGACGTGCTGGCGTGGCTGCGGATCGGCGCGGACGGACGTATCGCGCGATGCCATCTGCGCGACGCCTCCTGGTTCCAGTGGCCGCTGGTGGAAGCGGCGGTCGAGGGCAACATCGTCGCCGACTTCCCGCTGTGTAATAAAAGCTTCAATTGCTCCTATTCCGGCCACGATCTGTAGGGGAGGCGGGAATGCGCAAGACATTCTTGGAAGGCCTGTTGCACCGCCCGCTTACCGAAGCGCCGCCGGTGCTGGATGCGGCGGATCTGGCGGCGCTGGCCACCGAGCTCGACGCGGTGGCGCAGCGCCGGCTCGGGCACAGCCTATCGATCCGCGAGGTGGATGCCGGCTCCTGCAACGGCTGCGAACTGGAAGTGAATGCGCTGGGCAATGCGTTCTACGATCTGGAGCGTTTCGGCCTGCGCTTCGTCGCCAGCCCGCGCCACGCCGACGTGCTGCTGGTCACTGGGCCGGTGACGAAGAACATGCGCGAGGCGCTGCGGCGCACCTGGGTCGCCACGCCCGGCCCGAAATGGGTCGTCGCCGCCGGGGATTGCGCCGTCGATGGCGGGATGTTCGCCGACAGCTATGCCTGCATCGGAGCGGTGTCCGAGGCCATTCCGGTCGATCTGCGCATTCCGGGTTGCCCGCCCAGCCCGACGCAGTTGCTGAAGGGGCTGCTCAGGCTGCTGACGCCGGCACGCTGAGGCCGATCGGAAATTATGCTCGTGGCCGCGACCTGGGGAAAAACATGAAATTCGGCATCTGCGTCATGGCCGACATCGACGAGATCGGCTTCTTCAGCCATGCCGAAACGCTCGGCTATCATTCGGTCTGGGTGGCCGACAGCCAGTTGCTGTTCTCCGATTGCTACGCGGTGCTGGCGCTGGCGGCGCGCCAGACCAGCCGGATCCGCCTCGGCCCCGGCACGGCGATCTGCGGCACGCGCATTCCCCCGGTGCATGCGGCGGCGATGGCGACGCTGAACCGTCTGGCGCCCGGGCGCGTGTTCCTCGGCATCGGCACCGGCAATACCGCGATGCGCACGATGGGCCAGCGTCCGATGAAGATCGCCGACTTCGCCGAGTATCTGCGCGTGCTGTCGGCGCTGCTGCGCGGCGAGGTCGTCGACTACAGCTTCAACGGGCTCACGCGGCCGATCAAGATGCTGATGCACGAGCACAGCTACATGAATCTGGAACCGAGGATTCCGCTGTATGTGTCGGGCTTCGGGCCGCGCGCCATGGCGCTGGCGGGGGAGTATGGCGACGGGCTGGTGTTCGCCATCCCGCCGCGCGGCGTTCCGGTGGCGGAGGCGCTGGGCCATGCGAGGCAAGGTGCCGCGCGCGGCGGGCGCGAGATGGACATGTCCGGCTTCTGGAATTGCACGATGACCAGCGTGGCGGTACTGCAACCGGGCGAGGCGGCCGATTCCGACCGGATCAAGGCGATGATCGGGCCGAACGTGATGGCCAGCGTGTATTATTTCTACGACATGGTGCATGAGCGCGGCATCGATCCACCGCCGTTCCTGCGCCGCATCTGGAAGAAATACTGCGCCCTGGTCGAACAGACCCCGCCGGAACACCGGCATTTCCGCACGCACGAATTCCACTACTCCTACCTGCATCCCGGGGAGGCCGAACTGATCGATGCGGAGCTGATCCGCGACACCTGCCTGGTCGGCACCGCCGGCGAATTGATCGAGCGTATCCGCGAGCTGGAGCGCCAGGGGCTGAAGGAGCTGATGTTCGCGTCCGGCACCAAGGCCAAATGGCGGATGGCCGAGGATTTCGCCCGTCAGGTGATGGAGAAGTTGTAGGGCCACGCCCGCGCTACGGCAGATCGAGCCTGACCGCGACGGCGGCGCTGGCGATCACCGCGAGATCGCTGGAGCTGTCGTCGGGAACGTCCAGGCCGCCCTTGACTACCTTCACGGTGATCTGCCCGTACGGCAGCGTCGCCTTCACCGTTGCGGCATCGACCTTCTCGGGATGCTGCACGCCGATCGTCACCTCGACCTGCATCGTCTTCGGATCGATCTTCAGCGACCGCAGCATGCTCAAGGAACTATGGTGCAGCGCGTCCTGCACCGCGCGGACCGCTGCCTTGGTGTAGTCGCCACCATGCAGATCGTTGCCGCTGCCCATTTCCAGAATGACCCGCTTCACCGTCATGCGACTATGTCCCTAAGCTACGTCGAGCCGCACGATGGCGGCGGCATGGGCGATCAGCGTGGAATCGGTGCCCGCGTCGTTGACGATCTCAAGCCCGCCCTCGACCACGGTCACGGTGCCCTTGCGGTACGGCAGCACCGCCAGGACCGCCGCCTTGTCCACCTGTTCGGGGCGCGGCACGCCGATGGTGACGTCGATCTGCATCGCATCGAGCCCGAACCCGAGTGCTGGGGCGATACTCAGCGAGTTATGCCACAGCGCGTCGCGCAGCGCCCGCACCGCCGCCTTGGTGCTGTCCGCCCCGCGTATGTCGGTGCCCATACCGATTTCCAGCACCATGCGCTTCAGAGCCATGTCCGTTCACCCCGGCAAGTGCGGAACGCGTGTGAGGCCCCGCTTGGTCCTCGACTCTATGGGCTTTGCGCCGGATTGTCATCTTACCGGTTATCGACGGGCGCGCGGGCCGCCGCCGTGCCAGCAACATGGGGGACAGAAGCGATGAAGGTCACGATCGACATCGATTGCACGCCAGACGAAGCCCGCCAGTTCCTTGGCCTGCCCGACGTCAAGCCGCTGCAGGCCGCCATGTTGGCCAAGCTGGAGGAGCAGATGACGCAGGCCGCGGCCAGCATGTCGCCCGATGCGCTGCTGAAAGCGTGGCTCGGCACCGCGCCGCAGAGCAGCGAGCAGGTGCAGAAGGCATTCGCGGCGTTCCTGAACCCGCTGTTCGGGAAGACCGAGACGCCCTGACGCACGATCTTGCTTCAGAACAATGAGAGCTGTGCGTCCGCCAAGCCGCGCCTTGCGTTGTCCGGGACGGCGAAGCGGGTGCAGTCCAGGCCGTCGCGCGGCTCGTCCAGGCCCCATTGCCGGCAGGCGCGCACGAAGCGGCGCAGCAGCAGGTCGGCATAGACGCCCTGGCCGGCGAAACGGTGATGAAAGCGCGCGTCGTTCAGCGCGCCCGCGCGGGTGTCGCGGATCAGGCTCAGCACATGCCTGGCGCGGTCCGGGAAATGCGTGTTCAGCCAATCCTCGAACATCTGGCGCAGCTCGTGCGGCAGGCGCAGCAGCACATAGCCGGCGTGCCGCGCCCCGGCGCGGGAAGCGGCCTCGATGATCTTTTCCATCTCCGCGTCGTTCAGCCCGGGGATCATCGGCGCCGTCATCACGCCCACCGGAATGCCGGCACGGGCCAGCTCGGCGATCGCCGCCAACCGCCGCGCCGGGGTTGCCGCGCGCGGCTCCATCCGCCGGGCAAGCAGCGGATCGAGCGTGGTGACGGAGAGATAGACCCGCGCCAGATTGCGCCGGGCCATCGAGCCGAGAATATCGAGATCGCGCAGCACGCCAGCGGATTTCGTCACGATGCCGACCGGATGGTTGAAACGATCTAGTACCTCCAGCACCGCGCGGGTGAGTTTCAGCGTGCGCTCCACCGGCTGGTACGGATCGGTGTTGGTGCCAAGCGCCATGCTGCGCGCGACATAGCCGGGCTTGCGTAGTTCCTTCTCCAGCAGCTCGGCGATTTCGGGCTTGAAGATCAGCTTGGTTTCGAAATCGAGGCCCGGCGAGTAGCCGAGATAGGCGTGCGTCGGGCGGGCGTAGCAATAGACGCAGCCGTGCTCGCAGCCGCGATACGGGTTCACCGAGCGGTCGAAGCCGATATCGGGCGAGCTGTTCCAACTGATCGCGCTGCGCGTTGCGTCGCGGGTCAGCGTGGTGGCCAGCGCCGGCAGCGCCCCGAGTTGCTCGTCCAGCGTGCCCCAGCCGTCGTCGAACACCATGCCCGCCAGCCGGTCGAAGCGGACCGGCGGGTTCAGCGTCGCGCCCCGGCCGCGCTGGGCAAGCGAGGGCATCCGCACCATCGGCGGCGCTTCCGGCGCGCCGGCGGCATCCAGCGCGGCCAGCGCCTCCGGCTCCGGCGCGGAGCGGCTGAGCTTGTCAGGATCGGTCCGATCGCGCATGGCCGCGTTCCCTGTCCGTTCCCGGCCAGAGTGACAAATCAGGCCGGGGCGGTCAAGAACATAAAGCGAACATCAAGTCCGGAAAATACGGGCCAAAGCCCGGAGAGGCGCGGTGACACGATAGGACGTGCTGGCTCGCAGTAAGGTTACTTCGTGACGCGCTGCGTCGCGTTCAGCCAAGATGCGCTCCCATTCGGTTCCTGACGGCACCGACGAACGTACAGGTTCAGGGAGGGCGTCACGGGGTGGTTCGGGGATGGCTGTCTGGCTGCAACGCAGTTCGTCGCCGTCCAAGACCAGATCAAGCCCGGCGCTCGGCATTTGCCGCCAGTCACGCAACACAGCGGCCAGATAGACATTGCTATTAGAGGGGCCGGTAACATCAGGAAGATCAATGGGCACCGACGCCACGTTCTGCATCGTGCGGCGCTGAAACCCGAATGAAGCGAGATCGGCCATACGCTGCGGCGCTTCAGGTTCGGGGGGCAATCCATAGTTGTAAGCCATACCAACTAATTCCGCCTCGCCGACCGCGCCATCCGCCATTCGCCCTACGGCGTCCAACCAATGGGAAAATTCACGGGAGGGACGGTCGCTGCGAGCCAGCGCCGAGAGCGTGCCGGTCAATAATTTGCGCTCCATCTGGGCGACGGAACGCAGCGGCAGATGCAGTATATGGCCAAGTGGTTGTTCAGTGACCCCTTCACCGTCGCCAGGTTCAACGGCGTGGTTGCCGGTCGTCGGGCAGGCCAAGCCACCGGTAGCATCGAACAAGGCACGGGTGATGAGAACTTTGCGATGAGACGATGGTTCCGGCGCGATCCATATCGTGTCGTCCAAACGAAGGCTTTTGGTATCGATCGAATCGGGCACACAGTTTAGCCATGCGAATGTGCCAACGCTCCTCGGGTCACGCAAGGAACCGGTGGATTTTTCAAGGTCGGCGCGATTTGGCACATCCAGAAACTCGTCGGCGTCCAAGAACAGTACTGCATCCGCGTCCGTGGTCGCGAATAGATGGCGCATGGCGAAGGTGCTGAAAGCTGCTTGGTGAATGCCAGGAACGGCAACATGCCAAACATGCCAGCCTGGCCGCTCGATCGCAGCATGGCGGGCGGTTTGCCCTGTGCCATCGACCGAGCCGTGATCCATTATCAGAACAGCATCAAAGAGAGCCGCCAGATGCGAGAGGAAGGCTGGCAGAATGTCAATTTCATTGCGGACTAAAACAATGGCGGCAAGTTGCATGGTCATTCCCCCGACATTTCCCAGATGGCTGCATCGCCTATCGACGCCTCGATTTTGACCCTTAGCCCTCTAATTTATATGGAAAGGCATAGCAAAACCGCCATTAAGAAACCCGACTGTCCGGGAAATGCGGGTTAAGCCAGTCGGCGCGGCCTATCGCGACGCCTGGGCAAGATGTTCCTGCAGGCGCGGCATCAGCTCCACCAGGTTGCAGGGGCGGGAGCGGTTGTCGAGCTGGTGCGCCAGGATGTCGTCCCAGCCGTCCTTCACCGCGCCGGGGCTGCCGGGCAGGGCGAACAGATAGGTGCCGCCGGCAACGCCGCCGATCGCGCGGGACTGCATCGTCGAGGGGCCGATCTTCTTGTAACTAAGCATACGAAACAATTCGCCGAAGCCTTCGATGCGCTTTTCCAGAACGCGATCGAATGCCTCCGGTGTCACGTCGCGCCCGGTGATGCCGGTGCCACCGGTGGTGATGACCGCGTCGATGGTTGCATCCGAAATCCACCGGCGCAGATGCGCCTCGATCAGGCTTGCGTCGTCCTTTTCGATCGCGCGCACCGCCACCTTGTGGCCGGCCTTGACGATGCGATCGGCCAGCGTGGCGCCGGAGGTGTCGGTTTCAAGCGTACGTGTATCCGATACCGTCAGCACCGCGATGTTGACGGGAATGAAGGGACGTGTTTCGTCGATGCCTGGCATGGGCTTGCTCCTTTCGTCGCCGGCCTGGGCCCGGCTATGCGGACGTCAGTGCAAGCGTGGGGTGATTTGCGCCAGTGTGCCCGCAACCGGCATCGGCGTGAAGCGCGGGAATGCGCCCCCCGACAATTGGTCCAGGCTGGGAGCGGGCAGATTGAGCCGTTCGGCGTAAATCCATGTGTAGGTCAGCACATGCTGCACGAAGCCGCGGGTCTCCGCGACCGGGATCGACTCGATGAACAGCAGCGGATCGCCGTTGTCGCGCACTGCGGCATTCCAGCGCGCGAAATTGCCCGGGCCGGAATTGTAGCTGGCCAACAGGCGGATCAGATCGCCGCCGATCGCATCCTGGTCAGCGAGGTAGGTGACGTAGCGCTGTCCAAGTTCGAGATTGATCGCAGGATCATGCAGTCGTGTACTGGAAAAATCGGAATTGTGCGCGATATATTGCGCCGTCATCGGCATGATCTGCATCAGCCCGCGCGCGCCGGCCGGCGAAACCGCGGCGGAGTCGAAATTGGATTCCAGCCGCGTCAGCGCATAGACCAGCGCCGGATCGACGCGGAACCCGCCGCGCGGCGTTAATTTCGGTACCGGAAAGCGCAGATCGTCGCGCGGCCTGCCGTCGGCGATCTGGATCAGCGCGGCGAGCTGGGCGGTCAGATCGGTCAGCCCCGCCGCGCCGGCGACCAGCAGCAGCGAGCGGCCGAACGCGGGGCTGGCCTGGGCGGACGGCCACAACAGCCGTAATTCGGCCTCTGCCCGCTCGGGCTGGTCGATCTGCAACAGGGCGAACGCGCGCCAGCCCTGCGGCGTGGCGGCGATCGCGTCCACGTCCGCCTCGCCGAGCGTTTCCCGGTCGGAGGCTAATCCGAACGACAGGCCCAGCGCGCGGCGGGCGAGCAGGCCGTGGAAGGTGCGTTTCTGCTCCGCTGCCAGGCGCATCCAGGGGGCGTAGCCGGCGGGATCGCCGGTGCGCTGATGCGCCCGCGCGGTCCAGAACGCGGCGGCGGCGCGCAAGGCGGTGGTGCCGAGCGGCGCGCGTGCGGCGGCCTCGAAATGGAACCGGGCGAGTTCCGGCAGGTCGAGCCGCCAGGCGGCCAGCCCGGCGACATAGCCCGCCAGCCCCACCCGCTGGTCCGGCCGCAGGCGGTTCATCGCGCTGGCGGCGATATCCAGTGCTTCCGCGTCGCGGTTCTGGGTGAACAGCGCCTGTGCCACCTCCGCCCGCAGCAGGGCGGCGTACGGCGCGGACAGGCCGGGCGTTTTGTCGATCAGCCGCAGCGCGGCCGTGGCGTTGCCCTCGCGTGCCCGTTCCGCCACGGCGCGATCCAGCATCGGGTTGCGCGGAATGGCGCGGTCCTGCGGGTCGGCGTCTTCCGGTAGCGGATTGGCCATGCCCTCGTTGGCCAGCCTCACGATCGACGGTGCCGGCGGCAGCGCCATGCCCTTGGGCAGGCGGGTCTTCAGCAGCGCATAGATCGCCGGTGCGTCCGGCTCGTCGGCGAAGCGGCTCAGCCAGTCGCTGAGATCCTGCCCGCTCGAACGGTAGAAGCGGCCGAGATAACGGTCGGCGAGGAGGTGGCCGAGCAGCCTGGTCTCGTCCAAAAGTTCAGTTTCGCGCAACGCCGCGGGAATGTTGCCCGTGTCTTGCAGCGCGAAGATGCGGCGGAGGCGCGCGGCATCGCTGGGCGGCAGCGGCCTGGGCAGCGCAACGCCGGCGCCGCCATGCGTCGCCATCCGCGGTATAGCCATCGCGGTTTCGTCGCCATTCCCAGATCCAGGTACTTGCGCGTGCGCCGTCGGGGCGACCGCCCCGGCAAGGATCGCCGCCCCGGCGAAGAACGCCCGGGCAGCCGGAAGGCGGGAGAGCGTGTGTCCGATCCCTCGCATAGGCCGGGCTGGTTACACAGACTTCGATCCCGGCGCAATCCTAAGATCAGAGACGAATCTCAATTATCGAACGTCAGGCAGAGGAATCAACGGGTTGGCCCACCAGAATTTCACGATTTCGTGAAGATTTCGTCAATCGCCCGGCGCAGCTTGCGCAGATCTCCCCACGCATCGCGGCGCAGTCCGGGGCTGCGCAGCAGCATCGCGGGGCTCTGGCTTGGCAGGGTGGGGACCGGCGCGGGCAAGCCGGGGACCGTCAGGTCGACCCAGACCCCGCGCGGGCGGCGGCGCGGGGTGGCCGGCAGCAGGGCGCGGGCGGCGAGCGGGCCGAACAGCACGATATGGCGTGGCCGGGCGAGCGCGATCAGCCGCCAGAGGAAGGGCAGGCAGGCGGCAAGCTCCGCCGGGCTCGGCGGGCGGTCGCCGGGCGGGC
>PKWQ01000065.1 GCA_003133265.1 Acetobacteraceae bacterium | reverse complement strand
GCACGATCAGGTCGGGCGCGCCAAGCACGGCGAACGAGGCGATCGAGCCGGCGAGCATGCCGAGCTCGAACCCCAGATCCTCGGCGATGCGCGCGGAGATCGCGTCATGCACCGACCCCGGATGCACGCAGCGATCCCCGGCCAGGACCGCGCGAAACCGCTGCCGACGATCGGACCAATGCATGCTCGTCTTTCTCCGGGAAAATTATGTCACGCCCCGCCCCGCCGCTCAGCCCTGCGGACGGATGTTGAACGGGTAGTAGGGCGGGAACTCGCCGACCGAGGTCATGTCGACCTCGACCAGGCACGGGCCATGCACCTCCAGCGCGGCGGCCACCGTCTCGCCGAATTTGTCTCCGTTTGTCACCTTGAAGAACGGAATGCCGGCAATCCCGGCGAGCTGGCCCAGATCGGGGCCTTGCAGATCGGCGAAGAACCGTCGCCCGCCCTGTAGGGAATCCTGAATGCGCTTGATCACGCCGTAGCCTTTGTCGTTCATCACCACGATGACGATGTCCAGCTTCTCCTGCACCGCCGTCCACAACTCGCCGACATTCAGGAAGAAGCCACCGTCGCCGACCATGGCGATGGTGCGCCGCCCCTTCGCCGCCGCCGCCGCGCCGATGCCGAGCTGCATGCCTTGGCCGATACCGGCGCCGACCGGGTAGATGTTGCTGGTCGGATCGTAGAGCGGGAACACCCGGTTGCCCCAGGTGGTGTTGTTCTGGGTGATGTCGCGCACCCAGATCGCATCGCGCGGCAACACCTTGCGCAGCTGGTCGGCGAAATCGCCATACGGCCCGAGCGTCGCCTTGAACTCCGCCTGCGCGTCTACCTTCAGCTTGCGGAACTGGGCGGGGTAGGCCGGATCGATATGCTGCTTGCCGGCCAGCCGCTTCAGCAGCCCGTCCAGCACCAGCTTCGAATCGCCGGTGACGAAATATTTACTGGCATATGTGCGGCCGTTCGCCATCGGGTCGATATCGACCTGAATGATGTTGGTCGGCAGCTTCAGCGAGAAATCGCCGGTCTCATGTCCGCGCACGCGCGCGCCGACCACCAGCAGCAGATCGACCGTCTGATAGAAGTCGGTCACGCTCTTCATGCCGTTGCCATGCAGGCCGGCGAGGTTCATCGGATGGTCCTCCGAGACCGAACCGCGTCCCTTCCAGCTGCTGACCATGCCGAAGCCGAGATCGAGCAGCCGCGCCGCCGCGCCGCCGGCATGGTGCGCGCCGGTGCCCAGCCACAGCATCGGCCGTTTCGCCGCCAGCACGCGCGCGGCCAGCTCATCCAGCTCCGCCTCCGACGGCGGCAGCGGCGGCGGCAACGGCAGGGTGAAATTGTCCAGCAGCGCCGGCCGCTCGATCGCGGTGCGCTGGATGTCGATCGGCACCTCGACGCTCACCGGCCCGCGCGGCGGGGTCAGCGCATCGACGGCGGCGCGCGTCAGCACACCCAGCGCCTGGTTCGCCTGGCGGATGCGATAGACGCTCTTGGAGACCGCCCCCAACATGGCGAGCTGGTCGGGCACGTCATGCACCGTGCCCATGCCCTTGTCGACGAACCTGGTTGCCGTCTGGCCGGTGATGTGCAGCACCGGCGAACCGGCGAACTGCGCCTCCACCATGCCGCCCACCGCGTTCGCCGCACCCGGGCCGGTGCTGCTGAAGAACACGCCGAGATGGCCGGAGGCGCGTGCATAGCCGTCCGCCATGTGCACGCCGCCCATCTCGCCGCGCGCCATCATGTAGCGGATCGCGTTGCGCCGGCCGATGCCGTCCAGCATCGGGATATTGTGTACCGAGGCGATGCCGAACACCGTCTGGACGCCGCACGCCGCCAGGAATTCGGCGACCAGATCGCCGACCGTGTAATCGCCTGCCATGTTCGTCTCCTTGTCCGGCTCTATCGGCCGTCGCCCCGAGGGATAGTCGGTGCAAAGCTGGAACACCACCCAGCCCGCGTCAACACCGCCCCATTGGGACAGCCCTGGGCGATTGGCGGACAATCTACTTGGGTGATCTTCTCGACCTCGGCGGGGTACGCTACGTCGGTGTCAGCGCAATGCGGGCTCGATGCTGCCACCGGCAGCCGGACGGCCGAAACCGAGGGAACACCAAATGCCATACATGTCCGGAAGATCGGCGCTGCTCGCGCTCCTGAAGCAAGAAGGCATCAGGGTCATGTTCGGCAATCCCGGCACGACCGAACTGGCGCTGATGGACGCAATGGCCGGCGAGCACGAAATTCACTATGTCCTGGGCCTGGCCGAGGTGGCGGTGATGGCGATGACCGACGGCTACGCCCAGGCTTCCGGCGGGGTCGGGTTCTGCAACCTGCACGTCGCGCCCGGCCTGGGGAACGCCCTGGGCATGCTCTACGACGCCAAGAAGGCCGGCTCGCCGATCGTGGTGACCGCCGGGCAGCACCCGCAGGACTTCTCGATGAAGGAGCCGCTGCTCTGGGCCGAGTTGCCCGAGATCGCCCGGCCCTTCGTGAAGTGGTCCGCCGAGGTGCGCAACCTCGCCGATCTGCCGCAGATGATCCATCGCGCCGTCAAGACCGCGCTTACCCCGCCGATGGGCCCGGTGTTCCTCTCGCTGCCCGGCGACATCATGAACGCCGAGGGCGAGATCGATCTCGGCCATCCCTCGCGCGTCGGGTCCGCCATTCGCGGCGACAAGGACGCGATCGCGCGTGCCGCCGCGCTGATCGCCCATTCCGACAACCCGGTGCTGGTGGTGGGCGACGCGATCGCGCAGAGCGGATCGTTCGCCGAGATCGTCGCCTTCGCCGAGGCGCTGGGCGCGCCGGTGTATGACGAGACAGTGGCCAGCCGGTCGAACTTTCCCTCCTCCCATCGGCTGTATCGTGGCGCGCTGACCCGGCTCGGCGCCTCGGTGCATGGCGTGATGGAAACGCACGACCTGCTGGTCTCGATCGGCGCGGACGTGTTCACCCTGTCGCTGCCGAGCGAGATCGAGCCGCTGCCGGAGGGGATGAAGGTGGTGCACCTGGACACCGACCCCTGGGAGATCGGCAAGAACTACCCGGTAACGGTGGGCATCCTGGGCGACCCCGTGGCAACGTTGCCGGAACTGACCGCTTCCGTGAAGGCACAATGGACCAAGCCCCAGGCCGAACGCGCCGCCGCGCGCGGCACGCACGCCGCCCAGGAGAGCGCCGCCAGCCTGGCGCATCTGCGGCAGATGGCCGACGCGGCGGCCGACAAGAGCCCGATCCAGGCGCTGGCGCTGATCCGCACCATCGGCGACGCGCTGCCCGACGACGCGGTGGTGATCGACGAGACCATCTCCTCCGGCGCCGGTCTGCGCCGGCTGCTGCGCACCAACGATCCGCAGAGCTTCTATGGGTTGAAGGGCGGCGGCATCGGCTGGGGCCTGGCGGCGGCGGTGGGCGTGAAGATCGCGCTGCCGAACCGCCCGGTGGTGGCGCTGATCGGCGACGGCTCGGCGATGTACACCATCCAGGCGCTGTGGACGGCGGCGCATGAGAAGCTGAACGTCGTCTATGTGATCCTGAACAATTCCTCGTACCGCATCCTGAAGCAGCGCACCAACGCGCTGAAGCAGCTGGCGGCGCAGACCGACACCTATGTCGGCATGGACCTGACCGAGCCGCGCGTGGATTTCCTGAGCGTGGCGAAGGGCATGGGGCTGACCGCCTACAAGGCGCACACCCTGGAAGAGGTGCGCGCCTATCTCGCCAAGGGCATCGGCGCCGATGGGCCGGTGCTGATCGATGTGGAGATCGACCGCAACTACAAGCCGGTCTGAGGTTCGGGCGGCGGCGGGGCGCGGCGGTTTGCCGCGCCCTACCGTTCAGATCGCCACGCCGAACAGCGCCAGCACGCACAGAAACCCGACGAACCACAACGCCGAGCGCAGGGTCGGCGTGTTGGCGAGATAGGCCGCGGTATAGCCGACCCGGACCAGCACGAACGAAGCCGCCAGCGCGTCGATCGCCCCCGGCGACCCATGACCGGCCGAGGCGACGATGACCGCGGCGGCAAAGGGGGCGAACGCCTCGAAATGGTTCTGATGCGCGGCCATCGCCCGGGCGCGCCAACCGGTCTGCCGGGCGGCCCAGACGCGCGGATCGGCATTGTCGTAGCCCGACCCGCCGGCCTTCGCGATGGCCACCGTCACGTAAGGCAGCAGCGCCGCCACCAGGATCATGCCATAGGCGAAATTCATGGTGCCTC
This sequence comes from Acetobacteraceae bacterium, assembly GCA_003133265.1. GTDB lineage: Bacteria > Pseudomonadota > Alphaproteobacteria > Acetobacterales > Acetobacteraceae > PALSA-911. The sequence continues at coordinate 779 of PKWQ01000065.1, read as the reverse complement.
CCCGGGGACCGTCCCCCACGACCATTACTTATACGATATCGGCGCCGCGGTGCGCCGCGAACCTTGACCGCCTCCCTGCCCGTTCCTACCCTCCCGCCGCCAGCAGCCTGAACGACCGATAAGATCGACCAACAAAGGGGAAACACCATGGCTTCCAACCAAGCGGGGGCTTCCACCCAAGCGGGGACTTCCACCCAAGCGGGGCTGACGCAGGCGCTGGGCCAGTTCGTCGCCGAACTCTCCCCCAACAAGCTGCCGGAAGAAGCGGTCCGGATCGCGCGGATGGGCTTCATCGACTGCATCGGCACCATGATCGCCGGCCGCAACGACCCCGCGCCGCAGATCCTGCGCAAGGTGCTCGATCCCGCCGCCGGTCCCGCCAGCCTGTATTTCTCCGAACTGCGCAGCACCGCCCCGGAAGCCGCCTGGATCAACGGCACCGCCGCGCATGCGCTGGATTACGACGATGTCGGCCTGCGCGGCCATCCCAGCACCGTGCTGGTCCCCGCCATCCTGGCGGAGGCCGAGCAACTCGGCTCCTCCGGCGCGGACATGATCGTCGCCTACATCGCCGGGTACGAGACCTGGGCGGAGCTGTATCGCCGCGATTCGGGGCTGCACCACGCCAAGGGCTGGCATCCCACCGGCATCTTCGGCGCCATCGGCGCGGCGGCCGCCTGCGCCTCGCTGCGCCGGCTGGACCCGACACGCGCGGCAATGGCGATTTCGCTCGGCGCCTCGCAGAGCGCGGGCATCATGGCCAATTTCGGCACCATGAC
>PKWQ01000175.1 GCA_003133265.1 Acetobacteraceae bacterium | reverse complement strand
CCAGCGCCGATTTGCCGCTGGCCGTCGGTCCGGCGACGATCAGGGTGCGCGGTTCAGCCATGCCTTGCCTCGCTCGGGTGTCATCGCCATGGTCTGCCCATCATGAGCTATGTCCTTACCTTGGTCGCCGACCGCACCGCCACCACCCTCTCGCCAACGATTATCGCCCGCGTGCGCGACGCCGTGCGGGGCGGCCCGCCCGACATCCTCTCGCCCGGCGAGGCCGCCGACATCGTTACCACCGACGCGCCGAACATGGCCGCGGCGCGGGGTGCGCTGGGCAACGCGGCGGTGGACGCCATCCCGGTGCGGGCACGGGGCCGGCGCAAGGGCCTGCTGATCGCCGACATGGACAGCACCGTCGTCACCGGCGAGACGCTGGACGAACTGGCCGACTTCGCCGGCCTGAAGGCCGAGATCGCCGCCATCACCATGCGCAGCATGAACGGCGAGATTGATTTCGCCGAGGCGCTGCGGCTGCGCGTGGGCAAGCTGAAGGGCCTGTCGCTCGATGCGCTGGAAAAGACCTGGGCGCGAATTGTCCTGACGCCGGGGGCGAAGGAACTGGTCGTCACCATGCGCGCGCACAATGCGCTGACCGCGCTGGTGTCCGGCGGCTTCACCTTCTTCACCGGCCGGGTGCAGCAGCTGGTCGGCTTCGACGTGCATCGCTCCAACGTGCTGCATGACGACGGCGCCGCGCTGACCGGCACGGTGGAGGAGCCGATCCTGGACCGTGACGCCAAGCTCGCCACCCTGCGGGAGCTGGCGGGCACGCGCGGCCTGAAAATGACGGCGACGCTGGCGGTGGGCGACGGGGCCAACGATCTGGCGATGCTGCGCGAGGCCGGGCTCGGGGTCGCTTTCCACGCCAAGCCGGTGGTCGCCGCCGAGGCGCGGGCGCGGGTCGATCACGCCGATCTGCGCGCGCTGCTGTTCGTGCAGGGCTACCGGGCGGCGGATTTCCGCACCGACTGATCCGCGCCGGCGGCCGGTTTGATCCAGATCAAGGCGGTGGGTCACCGGCTTGCGCACGTAATCGTGTCGACTGCCGGCGTGTGCCCGGCGCCGCGATCGCGAGGAAGAGAACGCCCCGATGTCCGCCACCCTGGCCCGGCCCCGCCCTGCCTCCACCGATGCCGATGTGCTCGATTTTGCCGCGTTCGCCGCCGCGCCGCTGATCCGCGCGCCGTTCCAGTTCTTCACGGTGCCGCGCTTCGTGCCCGCGGCGGCGGCCCGCGCCGCCTGCGACTCCTTCCCGGGTCCGGACCTGCCGGGCGTGCTGCCGGCGCCGGAGAAGACCGGCGACGATGGGTTCGGCCGGCTGCTGCGCGCGCTGCGCGGCCAGCGCACCACCGAGGCGTTCTCGGACAAATACGGCATCAAGCTCTCCACCGACACGCTGATGGTCACGCTGCGCGCCCGCTGCCGGACGCGCGACGGGCTGATCCACACCGACAGCACCGACAAGGTGATCACCGCGCTGCTGTATCTGAACGGCGACTGGTCCGCCCAAGGCGGCCGGCTGCGGCTGCGGCTGCTGCGCGGGCCCGACGACATCGAGGACATGATCGACGAGGTGCCGCCGATCGCCGGCACGCTGCTGTCGTTCCGCCGCGCCGACAATTCCTGGCATGGCCACAAGCCGTTCGACGGCGTGCGCCGGGCAATCATGCTGAACTGGATGACCGACGCCGCCGCCGCGCGGCGCGAATTGCGCCGGCACCAGATTTCCGCCGGACTGAAGCGGATCGCCGCGCCGTTCAACACCGGGTCACGGACCTGATGGCGGACATGGATACCACCGTCGCGGTCACCGCCGCCTCGCATCTGCGCCACGCCATCCACACCGCGCGGTTCGATCCGGTGCCGTACCGCCACTGGCTCCTCACCGACGCGCCGCCCCGTCACGATCTTCGGCCCAGCCATGCAGATTGGGGCTGGACCGCGCGGCGCGGTCTGGGCAGAGTTCATTCCTGGTTGCCGTCGGCATTTCCCGGTTCATCATGCTTGGTGTCTGTCACGCATGAGTCAGGTTGTCAGTCTCAGTCGGCCCATTGACGACACGCTTTGGGCGGTGGTGGCCTCGATCGGGCGCAACAACCGCGTCGCCGAGATCTTTTCCAGCCGTCACGCGGCGTTGGCCGACCGGGCTTGGCGGGAGCAGCAGGTCGTCGAATATGCCGGCTTCCTGCGCACTTCCCGTCAGCCGGTGCCGCGCTATAGCGTCGCCCCGGTGCGCCGCACGGACCTGCCGCGCGGCTGGAAGCCGCTGCCGGCACTGGGTTTCCTGCGCGGGCAGTTCATCTGACAGACTGGTGGGCAACCGCCCGGAAGAACACTAGCAACGGTACGCGCGGGAGAGGATGAGGGAGAGATGTCTGGCTCACTTGTCCTGGAAACAACGGCGCACCGATCGTCGCAGTGGGCCACGCGTGCAGATCGCGTGACGATACGTGGAACCAGGGGCATGGTACTCATGGTTCTATGGTTGGGCTTACTGTCTGGATGCACAGACACTCGTGCCATTTATCTTGAGGATGCCACCGGACGGCGCGTTGTATGTTATGGCGATCCATATTGGGGCGAGGAGCCATTTGGGTCGTTCGACAAATGGATGTCCTGCGAGCAAGCATGCCTAGGACGCGGATTTAAGGAACTCACATTCAAGGACGCAGCAGCAGCATCCAGCCATACGTTCAAGGAGGCTGGCAGCAACGAATATCAAAGCGTGCCGGATATCTGCCGGTAGCACTGGGCACGGTTGGCGAATATCTTCTTCTTGTCCGCCAAAGGGCCACCAATAAGACCACCAGGAGAGAGAGAAACGTATGACCTGGAAGCCGGAGCTTGAGGAGCTTCGCCAGCGAACCGTGCTGGCCAAGCAGATGGGCGGCGCCGAACGGGTCGCCCGTCAGCACAATAGCGGCCGGCTGACCGTGCGCGAGCGGATCGAGCGGATGCTCGATCCCGATAGCTTCCACGAAATCGGCGCCATCGCCGGCAAGGCGACCTACGGCGCGGACGGCGCGATCTCCGAGTTCACCCCGGCCAATTGCGTGTTCGGCCGCGGCAAGGTCGACGGTCGGCCGGTGGTGATCGCGGGTGACGATTTCACCGTGCGCGGTGGCTCGGCGGATGCGTCGATCTGGGAGAAATTCCAGATGTCGGAGCATATGGCGCACGAGTTCCATCTGCCGCTGATCCGCATGATCGAGGGCTCCGGCGGTGGCGGTTCGGTGCGCACCATCGAGAAGACCGGCCGCGCCAACCTGCCCGGTGGCGTTGGCACCAATTCGGGCCTTTATCTCTGCGCCGCCAATATGGGCCAAATTCCGGTGGTCTCGCTCGGGTTGGGCTCGGTCGCCGGGCTCGGCGCGGCCCGGCTGGCGGCCAGCCACTACTCGCTGATGGTCAAAGGCATCTCCGCCGTGTTCGTCGCCGGTCCGCCGGTGGTCGAACGGCTGGGCGAGCCGCGCACCAAGCAGGAACTGGGCGGGTCGGAGGTGCAACTGCCCGCCGGCGGCATCGACGACGCCACCGACACCGAGGAGGAAGCCTTCGCCCGCGCGCGCCGCTTCCTGTCCTATCTGCCGAACTCGATCTGGGATCTGGCGCCGCGCACCGCGAACGACGATCCGACCGACCGGGCCGATGAGTTCCTGATCTCGGTGATCCCCAGGAAGAAGCGCCGGACCTACCAGATGCGCCGGATCGTCAATTCGGTGGTGGACAAGGGCTCGTTCTTCGAGATGGGCCGCTATTTCGGCCGTTCCATCATCACCGGCTTCGCCCGGCTGGACGGCTGGCCGGTGGCGCTGATGGCGGGCGACCCGATGTACAACGGCGGCACCTGGGACGCGGCGGCCTGCCAGAAGATCATCCGCTTCGTCGACATGGCGGAAACCTTCCATCTGCCGGTGGTGCATCTGACCGATTGCCCCGGCTTCTCGGTGGGCCTGCTGGCGGAGCAGACCGGCGCGATCCGGCTCGGCGTGCGGGCGATCAGCGCGATCAACCAGAGCACCGTGCCCTGGTGCTCCATGCTGGTGCGCAATGTGTTCGGTGTCGGCGGCGGCGCGCACCAGCCGGGGCGGCGGCTCACCCTGCGCTACGCCTGGCCGTCGGCGGCCTGGGGGTCGCTGCCGCTGGAGGGCGGCATGGAGGCCGGCTACCGCGCCGAACTCGACGCCTCGCCGGACCCGGCCGCCACCCTGGCGGAGATCGAGGCCAGGCTGGAGGCGCTGCGCTCGCCGTTCCGCACCGCCGAGGCGTTCTGGGTGGAGGAGATCATCGACCCGCGCCATACCCGCAAGCTGCTGTGCGAGTTCGCCGAACTGGCGGCCCCGCTACGCCAGAAGGGGCCGGCTAGCTTCATGATGCGGCCCTAAGCCCGCCGCGTTACACGGTGGCGGCGTGGCGCATGTTCTCCGGGCGGTGGTAGGCATCGAAGGTCGCGGCCACGGCGCGCACGAAAGGCCGGCCGGACTCGGTGACGGCGAGCCGCCGCCCGTCCCAGTCCACCAGCCCGTCGCGTGCCAGTTCGTCCAGCCCGGCGCTGGCGCAGGCAAGCTCCGCACGGGTCACGCCATGGCTCGATGCCACCTCGTCCAGATCGACCGCGAAGCTGCACATGATCCGCTCGATCACGTCCCGCCGCAGCCGATCCTCTTCCGTCAGCCCGATGCCGCGCGCGATCGGCAGGCGCCCGCCCTGCACCGCCTTGCGCCATAGCGGCACCGAGGTCGCGTTCTGCACATAGCCCTGCGGCAGCCCGCCGATCGAGGAGGCGCCGAGACCGATCAGCGCCGGCGCGTCGTCGGTGGTGTAGCCCTGGAAGTTGCGCCGCAGCCGTTCGGCTTCCGCCGCGCGCGCCAGGCTGTCGTTGGGGCGGGCGAAATGGTCCAGGCCGATCGCCCGGTAGCCGCTCGCCACGATCGCGTCCGCCGCCGCCTGCCGCTGGGCGAAGCGCTCGGCCGGGCCGGGCAGCTTGTCCTCGGGCAGCAGGCTCTGATGCCGCTTCATCCAGGGCACGTGCGCGTAACCGAACACGGCAACCCGGTCCGGCAATATCCGCATGGCCTGGGCCACCGTCGCCGCGACCCCCTCGGTGGTCTGCATCGGCAGGCCGTAGATCAGGTCGAGATTGATCGAGCCGATGCCGAGCCCGCGCAGCCGCTCGGCGCAGTCGGCGGTGGTTTCGAATGACTGGATCCGGTTGACCGCCTGCTGCACCGCCGGGTCGAAATCCTGCACGCCCAGGCTGGCGCGGGTCACGCCCATCCGGGCCATGCCGCGCAGCGACTCATCGGACAATGTGCGTGGGTCGATCTCCACCGCGATTTCCGCGTCTTCCAGCACATCGAAGCGCTGGCGCAGCCGNNAGGCGCCGGCCGATGGCATCGGCTACCAGGTCGATTTCGGCCATCATGGTGTTTGCATACGAAATCAGCGGCTCCGCCCGGCGCACCACGCTGGTGTTGCAGCCGCAGAACAGGCACAGCGCGGCGCAGAACGGCACATGCAGATAGAGCGACAATTGCGTGTCGGCGGGCAGCTCGCCGAGCCATCCGGCATACATGCCGCCATCCACCGCCTCCGAGAAGTACGGCGCGGTCGGATAGCTGGTGTAGCGCGGAATCCGGCGGTCGTATTTCGCGATCAGAGATTCAATATTCATGTCTGCACCCTAGTGGGAACTAGTGCCGGCGGCCATGATCTGGGTCAAGCCCCGGGATCGATCGGGATGGAGAAGGATTTCTGGCCATTTGATATATATCAAATGTTACGCTGGGCTTGACATTGCGGCCGTTCTGGTCCGAGGCTTCTTCCCAATGGCGCGGCCGGGAACGGAACAGCGCCATATAGGGAGACTTCACGCTGGGCAGACGCAGGGACCGCACCACCCAAAGGGTGGTGCGGTGTTTGTATGAGCGCGGCAATCACGGCGCCGCCGGGCGCCGTGGCACCACCAGCTTCACCGTAAAGCTCTGCACGACCTCGCCGCGTTGATTGCGGGTCTCGTTGCGCACGGTGACCATCCCCCGCTCTGGGCGGGAGCGCGACGGCGTCACCTCCAGGATTTCGGTCTCCACATGCAGGATGTCGCCCGGTCGGGTCGGCCTCGGCCACGCGAGTTCGCCGCCGCCGCGCCGGACTTGATATATTATATCAATTCGTGCTGATGTGCGCGCCTGTCACCCGGTACCCCCCTGCATGTCCGACGCCGCCTCCCGCTCCGCCTCTCCCCGATCGCGCGATCCGTTCCGCGGCTCCCTGCTGGGCCGGCCGTTCTGGGTGCGGCTGGCGGGCGCGGCGTGCGTGCTGGTTCTGCTCTGGCTGGCGATCGCCTGGGCTGCCTGCGTCCCATGAGGGGCACCGGCATCATTTTGCGCGATCTGACCGTCGCCTATGACCGCCGCCCGGCGGTGCATCATCTCGACGGGCGGTTCGCGCCGGGCAGTCTGACCGCGATCGTCGGACCCAACGGGGCCGGCAAGTCGACCCTGCTGAAGGCGATCGTCGGCGCGCTGGCGCCCGCGTCCGGGGCGGTGGATCGTGATGGCCTGGCCGCCCGGGACCTTGGCTACCTGCCGCAGGCGGCCGAGATCGACCGGTCGTTTCCGCTTACCGTCGCCGACACCGTCATCATGGGCGCCTGGCATCGCATCGGCGCGCTGGGCGGCGTTGACCGCGCGACCGCCGATCTCGCCCGCAAAGCCCTGTCCGCCGTCGGCCTGGAAGGGTTCGAGCGCCGCGCCGTGGGCTCGCTGTCGGCGGGGCAGTTCCAGCGGGTGCTGTTTGCCCGNNGATCTGCTCGATCTGGTGCGAAGCTGGCATGGCGAGGGCCGCACCGTCATCACCGTGCTGCACGATCTCGATCAGGTCCGCGCGCATTTTCCGCAGACGCTGCTGCTGGCCCGCGAGCCGATCGCGTGGGGACCGACCGAGACGGTGCTGGCGCCCGCGAACCTGCTGCGCGCCCGGTCCATGGCCGAACGATGGGATGAGGCGGCCGGGGTGCATAACCCGGGCGGACGCGACGCAGCATGACCCTCTATGACGCGCTGGTCGGGCCGTTCGTCGAGTTCGGCTTCATGCGCCG
>PKWQ01000301.1 GCA_003133265.1 Acetobacteraceae bacterium | reverse complement strand
CTCGAGCAGCTCGGGATCGTCCACCATGTCGACCTTGTTCAGGAACACCACCAGGGCCGGCACGCCGACCTGACGGGCGAGCAGGATGTGTTCACGAGTCTGCGGCATCGGGCCGTCAGCAGCGGACACTACCAGGATCGCTCCGTCCATCTGCGCGGCGCCGGTGATCATGTTCTTCACATAGTCAGCGTGGCCGGGGCAGTCGACATGCGCGTAGTGGCGGTTGGCGGTCTCATACTCGACATGCGCCGTCGAGATGGTGATGCCGCGAGCACGCTCTTCGGGAGCCTTGTCGATCTGGTCGTACGCCGTGTAGGTCGCGCCGCCGGTCTTTGCCAGGATCTTGGTGATCGCGGCCGTCAGGGATGTCTTGCCGTGATCAACATGGCCGATCGTGCCGATGTTGCAGTGCGGCTTGTTCCGCTCGAATTTCGCCTTACCCATCGTCGTCTTCTCCGTAGATCCCTGGTGGGAACCGCTTCAGGTCTGGTGGATTGACAAGTCTTACCAACGGTAGTGGCTGAAGGCCTTGTTGGCCTCTGCCATCCGGTGGGTGTCTTCACGCTTCTTCACCGCCGAACCACGGTTGTTCACCGCGTCCAGCAGCTCGTTGGAGAGCCGGTCTTCCATCGTATGCTCGCCGCGCTTGCGGGAAGCATCGATGATCCAGCGGATCGCCAACGCCTGCCGGCGCTCGGTCCGAACCTCGACCGGCACCTGATACGTGGCGCCACCGACGCGGCGCGAACGCACCTCGACGGCCGGCTTCACGTTGTCCAGCGCCTCGTGGAACATGCGCACCGGATCGGCGGCACTGCCGCCACGCTTCTTCAGCACATCGAGCGCACCGTAAACGATGCCCTCGGCGGCCGACTTCTTGCCGTCGTACATCAGCGCGTTCATGAAACGGGTGATGACGACATCGCCGAACTTCGCGTCCGGCAGAATTTCGCGCTTGACCGCGCGGCGACGACGACTCATCGCGCTTCTCCTTACTTCGGCCGCTTCGCGCCATACAGCGAACGACGCTGCCGGCGCTTGGCGATGCCCTGGGTATCCAGCACGCCGCGGAGGATGTGGTAGCGAACACCCGGAAGATCCTTCACGCGCCCGCCGCGGATCAGCACGACGCTGTGTTCCTGCAGGTTGTGACCCTCGCCGGGGATGTAGCTGACGACCTCGTAGCCATTGGTCAGGCGCACCTTGGCCACCTTACGAAGCGCCGAGTTCGGCTTCTTCGGGGTGGTGGTGTAGACCCGCGTGCAGACGCCGCGCTTCTGCGGGCAACCCTGCAGCGCCGGAACCTTGTTCCGGGTCTTCTGAGGCTCACGCCCGTGGGCGATCAGCTGATTGATGGTCGGCATAGACCCTCTTTCCGATCATAGGCAAAGACCGTCACCGGCCGCGCCACGCAAACTGTTTCCCTCGTCCGTCCCCACCCGTTCGGGCGGACCGTCTTCCACAGACAAAACCCGCACGGCGTGGAAATCTCCACCCTGCGGGGTCCGACCTACTTGCGGCCTGGGCCAACCGGACAACTTGCCGGAGGCGGCGCCGCGAGCTCTGGTACCTGCGAAACGACGACCACCCAAGCAAGTCCGCAGGGGTTGGCCGAGGGCGCGGAACCTACGTCCGAGGCAGGGGTGAGTCAAGCGGCGTTGTGGCCCGATTCGCCGGCTTGGCAGAGCAATGCGCGCAGGGATGCGTACCCTGCATACATGGCGTCAGAAAAAAGGCCGGCGGTGCAGTGCACCGCCGGCCTTCGATCCTATCCAGCGTGGAGAAAGCTACTCCGCCGCTTCCGTCCTGGTGATCGCGGGCGTTGTGGCCAGCGTCATGGTCCGTGCGTCCCGTCCGGCCGCGATGGCGCGCAGACGGTTCATCACCGCCCCGGTGCCCGCCGGGATCAGCCGTCCGACGATCACGTTCTCCTTCAGACCCATCAGCGTATCCACCTTGCCGGCTGTCGCCGCCTCGGTCAGCACGCGCGTCGTCTCCTGGAAAGAGGCGGCGCTGATGAAGCTGTGCGTCTGCAACGACGCCTTGGTGATGCCCTGAAGCACCGGCATCGCCACCGCCGGGCGGTCGTCCTTGGCCAGCTTGGCGTTCTCGCGGTCGAACTCCATCCGGTCCACCTGCTCGCCCGCCAGATAGGTGGTGTCGCCGGGATCCAGCACCTCCACCTTCTGCAGCATCTGCCGGACGATCACCTCGATGTGCTTGTCGTTGATCTTCACGCCCTGCAACCGGTAGACGTCCTGGATCTCGTTCACCAGGTAGTCCGACAGCGCCTCGACGCCCAGCACCTTCAGGATGTCGTGCGGCACGCGCGGACCGTCCACCAGCGGATCGCCCCGACGGACGAAATCGCCTTCCTGAACCGATACGTGCTTGCCCTTCGGGATCAGGTACTCGGTCTCCTCGGCCGTCTCGTCGTTCTTCACGATGACGCGGCGCTTGTTCTTGTAGTCCTTGCCGAACTCCACCCGCCCGTCGCACTCGGCGATGACCGCATGATCCTTCGGCCGGCGCGCCTCGAACAGCTCCGCCACGCGCGGCAGACCGCCGGTGATGTCGCGGGTCTTGCTGCCCTCGCGCGGGATACGCGCCAGCACGTCGCCCGCCGCCACCTGCGCGCCGTTGTCCACCGAAAGGATCGAATCCGGCGACAGGAAGTAGCGGGCGTCGGTCCCGGTCGGCAGCCGCATGACCTCGCCGTGCTCGTCCTTCAGCTGCAACCGGGGGCGCAGATCGACGCCCTTGGCGGCCTGCTTGTAATCGACGACCACCTTGGAGGTCAGGCCGGTCACCTCGTCCATCCGCTCCACCAGCGTCACGCCCTCGATCAGATCGAGATATTCGAGCTTACCGGCGCGCTCGGTGATGATCGGCAGGGTGTAGGGGTCCCACTCCGCCAGCTTCTGGGCGCGCGCGACCGTCTGGCCCTCGTCGACCAGCAGCCGTGCGCCGTACGGCACACGGAAGCGGGCGCGTTCGCGCTGCTTGTCGTCCACCAGCACGATCTCGCAGTTGCGCGCCATCACCACCGGCGTGCCCTGGCTGTTCATGACCACGTTGCGGTTCCGCACCGTCACCGTGCCGTCATGGCTGGCCTCCACGCTGGAAACCTCGGCGCCACGCTGGGCGGCGCCGCCGATGTGGAAGGTACGCATGGTGAGCTGGGTGCCCGGCTCGCCGATGGACTGCGCGGCGATCACGCCGACCGCCTCGCCGATATTCACCGTGGTGCCGCGCGCCAGATCACGGCCATAGCAATGGCCGCAGACGCCGACCTTCGCATCGCAGGTCAGAACGGAGCGGATCTTCAGCTGCTCCACCCCGGCGTTCTCGATCAGCTCGGCCTCGGTTTCCTCGATCAGCGTGTTGTTGGGCACCAGCACCTGGTTGGTGGTGGGGTCCAGCACGTCCTCGGCCGTGGTGCGGCCCAGGATGCGCTCCGACAGGCTGGCCACCACCTCGCCGCCATCCATCACGGCGCGCACGGACAGGCCGCGCACGGTGCCGCAATCCTCCTCGACGATGATGCAATCCTGCGCCACGTCGACCAGACGGCGGGTGAGGTAGCCGGAGTTCGCGGTCTTCAACGCCGTGTCCGCCAGCCCCTTGCGGGCGCCGTGGGTGGAGTTGAAGTATTCCAGAACCGACAGGCCTTCCTTGAAGTTGGCGATGATCGGCTGCTCGATGATCTCGCCGGACGGCTTGGCCATCAGCCCGCGCATGCCGGCCAGCTGGCGCATCTGCGCCGGCGAGCCGCGCGCACCGGAATGCGACATCATCCACACCGAGTTGGTGGGCTTCTCCGGGTCCTGCTTGCTGATCTCCTTCATCATCGCGCTGGCGACTTCCTCGGTGCAGCGCGACCAGGCATCCACCACCTTGTTGTAGCGCTCGCCGGCGGTGATCAGGCCGTCCTGGTACTGCTGCTCGAATTCCTTCACCTCGCCCTGGGTCTTCAGGATCATCTCCCCCTTGGTCTCGGGGATGATGAGGTCGTCCTTGCCGAACGAGATGCCGGCCTTGGCCGCGTTGGCGAAGCCGAGGCCCATCAGCCGGTCGGCGAAGATCACGCATTCCTTCTGGCCGCAGTGGCGATACACCGCGTCGATGACGTCGGAGACGGTCTTCTTGGTCAGCTGCTTGTTGATCAGCGCGAACGGCACGTTCTGATGCGTCGGCAGAATCTGCGCGATCATCATCCGCCCCGGCGTGGTCACCAGCACCGGCGTGATCGGCTTGCCATCGGCATCGACCGTGCTGAAGCGCGCCTTGATCTTGTCGTGCAGGGTGATCGCCTTGGCGAACAGCGCATGCTCGATCTCGCCGATCGTGCCGAACGCCGGCGCGTCCCGGTCCGCCACAGCGTGGAACGCGGGCGTCTCCAGCGACAGATAATACAGCCCGAGCACGATGTCCTGGCTCGGCACGATGATCGGCTTGCCGTTCGCCGGGCTGAGGATGTTGTTGGTCGACATCATCAGCACGCGGGCTTCGAGCTGCGCTTCCAGGCTCAGCGGCACATGCACCGCCATCTGGTCGCCG